>CABUTL010000087.1 GCA_902494375.1 uncultured Collinsella sp. | reverse complement strand
GCGCGTCGTCGAAGCTCGAGAACACGTGGTTCTCGCCCGGCAGACCCTCGCGAACCTGGGTGAGGTAGTACACACCGATGATCATGTCCTGCGAGGGGATGTTGACCGGCTTGCCGGATGCCGGCGAGCGCAGGTTGTTCGCAGAGAGCATGAGCACGCGGGCCTCGGCCTGAGCCTGGCTGGACAGCGGCACGTGGACAGACATCTGGTCGCCGTCGAAGTCGGCGTTGAAGGGCGAGCAGACCAGCGGGTGCAGGTGGATAGCCTTGCCCTCGACCAGCACCGGCTCAAAGGCCTGGATGGACAGACGGTGCAGGGTCGGTGCACGGTTGAGCAGCACGACGCGGCCGTCGATGACCTCTTCGAGGATATCCCACACAAAGGTGGCACCGCGGTCGATAGCGCGCTTGGCGCCCTTGATGTTCTCGACCTTGCCAAGCTCGACCAGGCGCTTCATGACGAAGGGCTTGAAGAGCTCCAGCGCCATGGTCTTGGGCAGACCGCACTGGTGCAGCAGCAGCTTGGGGTCGGTAACGATGACCGAACGGCCGGAGTAGTCGACACGCTTGCCCAGCAGGTTCTGACGGAAACGACCCTGCTTGCCCTTGAGGGCCTCGGCGAGCGACTTGAGCGGGCGACCGCCACGGCCAGAGACCGGGCGACCACGACGGCCGTTGTCGAACAGGGCGTCCACGGACTCCTGGAGCATGCGCTTCTCGTTGTTCACGATGATCGCAGGGGCGTCCAGGTCGAGCAGGCGCTTGAGTCGGTTGTTACGGTTGATCACGCGACGATACAGGTCGTTGAGGTCGGACGCGGCGAAGCGGCCGCCGTCGAGCTGGACCATCGGGCGCAGATCGGGCGGAATGACCGGAATGACATCCAGAATCATGTTCGCGGGGCTGTTGCCGCCCTTCAGGAAGGCGTCAACGACCTCGAGGCGCTTAACGGCCTTCTCGCGCTTCTGCTTCTGGGAGTCCTCGTCGGCGATGATGGCCTTGAGCTTCTCGGCCTCGGAGGGGAGGTCGATGGCAGCGAGCAGGTCGCGGACGGCCTCGGCACCCATGCCACCCTTGAAGTACATGGAGTAGTAGCGGGTCATCTCACGGAACAGCGGCTCATCGGAGATGAGGTCGCGCTCGCTGAGCTTCATGAAGGCGTTGAAGGCGTCCGTGCGGAGCTGCTTCTCGTCCTTGCACTCTTCCTCGATGTCGACGATGCCAGAGGCGATCTCCTCGGGGGTCAGCGGCTCCTCATCGGAGAACTCATCAAAGTTCTCGGGGTTGCCCTGCTCCTTGAGGGACTCGATCTGGCGGGCGCACTCGGCATCGATCTCTTCCAGATCGGCGGCGAGCTCCTCGCGCAGGTCGTCGGCGTCGGCCTCGCGAGCCTCGTAGTCGACCTCGGTGATGATGTAGCTGGCAAAGTACAGAACCTTCTCGAGGTCCTTGGACTTGATGTCGAGCATACGGCTCATCGGGAAGCTCGTGGGGCTCTTGAAGTACCAGATGTGGGACACGGGAGCGGCGAGCTCGATGTGGCCCATGCGGTCGCGACGCACCTTGGCCGAGGTGACCTCGACGCCGCAGCGCTCGCAGACGATGCCCTTAAAGCGGATGCCCTTGTACTTGCCGCAGGAGCACTCCCAGTCCTTGGCGGGACCGAAGATCTTCTCGCAGAACAGGCCGTCCTTCTCGGGCTTGAGGGTACGGTAATTGATGGTCTCCGGCTTCTTGACCTCACCGTGCGACCAGGAACGGATCTGGTCGGCGGAGGCAAGGGAGATCTTTACCGAGTCAAAATCAGTAGCTTCGAAATCTGCCACAGTCAACTACTCCTTATCAGTGGTCGTGGCGGCGACAGCCTCGGGTGCCTCGGCGGTCTCGGCATCCTCGGCCTCGACGTCGGCGTCAACGCCGGCGAGCGCAGCCAGGTCGTCGAGAGCAGAGGTCTCCTCGGCGGTCACAGGGGCGGAGGCGTCCTCGTCGGCATCGTGCATGGGCTCGATGTCCAGTGCGAGGGAGCGGATCTCCTTGACGAGAACCTTGAAGGACTCGGGGATACCCGGGACAGGAACGTTCTCGCCCTTGACGATGGACTCGTAGGTCTTGACGCGGCCCACGGTATCGTCGGACTTGACGGTCAGGATCTCCTGCAGGACGTTGGAAGCACCGTATGCGTACAGTGCCCAAACTTCCATCTCGCCGAAGCGCTGGCCGCCGAACTGAGCCTTGCCGCCCAGCGGCTGCTGGGTAACCAGGCTGTAAGGGCCGGTCGAACGGGCGTGGATCTTGTCGTCGACCATGTGGCCGAGCTTGAGGATGTAGGACGTACCCACGGTAATGGGCTCGCGGAACTCCTCGCCGGTGCGGCCGTCGAACAGACGGGTCTTGCCGCGCTCGTCAAGCTGGGTGACGAACTCGGGACGCATGTGATCGCCAAAGGCAGCGGTGGCCTTGTTGAGCATGTTCTTGTTGGCGCGACGGATGACCTCGGCGATCTCGTCCTCCTTGGCGCCGTCGAAGACGGGCGTCGCGGTGAAGAACGGACCGGGGACGTACTTGTCGGAGTCGGCATCCTCGGTATCCCAACCGCAAGCAGCAGCCCAGCCAAGGTGGCACTCGAGCAGCTGGCCGACGTTCATACGCGAAGGAACGCCCAGCGGGTTGAGGATAACGTCGATCGGGGTACCGTCAGCCATGTAGGGCATGTCCTCGACCGGCAGAACGTTACAGATAACACCCTTGTTGCCGTGGCGACCGGCAATCTTATCGCCCTGCTGGATCTTACGACGCTGGGCGACGTAGACGCGCACCTGCTCGTTGACGCCGGGGGCCAGGTCGTCGCCGTTCTCGCGGCTAAAGCGGACGACGTCGATGACGCGGCCGTAAGCGCCGTGAGGCATCTTAAGGGAGGTGTCGCGAACGTCGTGGGCCTTGGCACCGAAGATGGCGCGCAGCAGGCGCTCCTCGGCGGTCAGAGCGCTCTCGCCCTTAGGCGTGACCTTGCCGACCAGGATGTCGCCAGGGCCGACCTCGGCGCCGATGCGGATAATGCCGTCCTCGTCGAGGTTGGCAAGCATGTCCTCGGAGAGGTTCGGGATCTCGCGGGTGATCTCCTCGGGACCGAGCTTGGTGTCGCGGGCGTCGATCTCGTGACGGGTGATGTTGATGGTCGTCAGCAGGTCCTCGGCCACCAGGCGCTCGGACACGACGATACCGTCCTCGTAGTTAAAGCCTTCCCACGGCATGTAGGCCACGGTGAGGTTCTGGCCCAGTGCGAGCTCGCCGTGATCGGTCGAAGGACCATCGGCCAGAGGCTCGCCCTGCTCAACGGTGTCACCGACGCGAACGAGCGGACGGTGGTTGATGCAGGTGGACTGGTTGGAGCGCTGGTACTTGGCCAGGTGATACTCGTCCATACCGCCGGCATGCTTGACGATGATCTTGGCGGCGTCGGCAAAGATGACCTCGCCGGCGTTCTTGGCCAGGGTGACCTCGCCGGAGTCCAGAGCGGCGCGACGCTCCATGCCGGTACCGACATAGGGAGCGGCGGGGTGAACCAGCGGCACGGCCTGACGCTGCATGTTAGCGCCCATCAGCGTACGCTTGGCGTCGTCGTGCTCCAGGAACGGGATCAGCGTGGCTGCGACGGAGAGCATCTGACGCGGCGAGACGTCCATGTAGTCGACGTCCTCGACGGGCACGTCGGCGGGAGCGCCGAAGGAGCCGTCGAAGTCGCGAGTACGGGCGATCACGGTGTGGGGGCGGACGATCTTGCCCTCGGCATCGGTCGTGATGAACTCGTTGGTCTTGGGATCGAGCGGCGTGTTGGCCGGCGCGATGACGTGCTTCTCTTCCTCGTCAGCGGTCATCCAGTCGATCTGGTCGGTGGCAACGCCGTTCTCGACGCGACGGAACGGGGCCTCGATGAAGCCGTACTCGTTGACGCGGGCGTAGAGGGCGAGCGATCCGATCAGGCCGATGTTGGGGCCTTCGGGGGTCTCGATCGGGCACATGCGGCTGTAGTGCGAGTTGTGAACGTCGCGGACGGCCGTCGGCACGTTGGTGCGGCGGCTGGAGCCGGACTTGTGGCCGGCAAGACCGCCAGGGCCGAGTGCGGACAGACGGCGCTTGTGGGTCAGACCGGTCAGGGGGTTCGCCTGGTCCATGAACTGCGAGAGCTGCGAGGAACCGAAGAACTCCTTGATGGAGGCCACGATCGGACGGATGTTGATGAGCGACTGCGGGGTGATCTCGTCGATGTCCTGGGAGCTCATGCGCTCACGGACGACGCGCTCCATACGGCTCATGCCGATACGGAACTGGTTGGCGACAAGCTCGCCGACGGTACGGATGCGGCGGTTGCCGAAGTGGTCGATGTCGTCGACCTTGAAGCCCTGCTCGCCGGCAGCGAGGGACAGAAGGTAGCGCAGCGTCGCGACGATATCCTCGTCGGTGAGCACCGTGACCTCTTCCTCGGTGGTGAGGTTGAGCTTCTTGTTGACCTTGTAACGACCGACGCGGGCCAGGTCGTAGCGCTGCGGGTTGAAGAGCAGACCCTCGAGCAGGCTGCGGGAAGCGTCCACGGTGGGAGGCTCGCCCGGGCGCAGGCGACGGTAGATCTCGATGAGGGCGTCCTCGCGAGTGAGGGCGGTGTCGCGCTCCAGCGTGCGCTTGATCACATCGGAGTTGCCGAGCAGCTCGATGATGTCGTCGTTGGTGACGGCAATGCCAAGGGCGCGCAGGAACATCGTGGCGCTCTGCTTGCGCTTACGGTCGATGGAGACCATGAGCTGGTCGCGCTTGTCGACCTCAAACTCAAGCCAGGCACCGCGGGACGGGATGATCTGGGCCTTGTAGATCTGCTTGCCCGAATCCATCTCGGAGCTGTAGTACACGCCCGGGGAGCGGACGAGCTGCGAGACGACGATGCGCTCGGTACCGTTGATGATGAAGGTGCCCTGATCGGTCATCATGGGGAAGTCGCCCATGAAGACGAGCTGCTCCTTGATCTCGCCGGTCTCCTTGTTGGTGAGACGGACGTCGGTCAGAAGCGGAGCCTGATAGGTCATATCCTTCTCGCGGCACTCCTCGACGGTGTGCGCGGGGTCGCCGAACTGATGCTCGCCGAAGGTAACCTCGAGAACATGGTTCTGGCTCTGGATGGGGCTGGATTCCTTGAACGCCTCACGAAGGCCCTCGTCCTTAAAACGCTCAAAGGATTCCCTTTGAACAGAGATAAGGTTGGGGAGCTCCATGGCCTCCGGGATTTTCCCGAAGCTGACGCGCTTGCGCTCAGTGGCAGTGTATGCGTAGGTCACCAGGTTTTTCCTCCTTCACGGAAATGCTCGGTGGGTTGGCGAGGCATAGCTTCGCCAGTTATCGCAACCTAATAGTTTATCAGGTACCGACCGTTGGGCAAGAAAAGCCTTGACGCGATTGAGTTTTTGGAGTAGCAAAGTTTTTCGACAGAAAACACGCAGGTAGATGGGTGTGTATCGAACATCTGTTCATATATTTTCTGTGAACAGAGAGCCGGCAATCGCAGCTCTTATAAAAAACGGGCGCGAACCGAGGTCCGCGCCCGTAAATGTCGATGTCCGAAGGCTTACTTGCGCATCAATCCGCCGCGCTCGTCGATGGCGTCCCAGAAGGCATCGGCAAAGCGTGGATCGCTTGCAGCCATGAGGGCGTTGGTGGCCATCCAGCCAGAGGGAGTGCCGGTGTCGTAGCCCGACAGCGGGTCGATGACGACGGCATACATGGCCTCACGGTCGAGCGAACGGGCCATGGCGTCGGTGAGCTGGATCTCGCCGCCCTTGCCGGCCTGCTGATCTGCCAGCAGGTCCATGACCAGCGGGCTCAGCAAGTAGCGACCGACGATGTACAGGTTGGACGGAGCCGCCTCGGGAGCGGGCTTCTCGACCAGACCGCCGATACGCCAGACAGCGCCCGGCTCTGCATCGGCAACGTCCTCGGCACCCTCGAGCGAACCGACGCGCTCACCGGCGATAACGCCGTAGCGGCTGACTTCCTCGGGCGAGCAAGCAGCGACGGCGATAACCGAAGCGCCACCGTGCTCCTTGGAAACGGCGAGCATCTTGTCGCAGATGTCGCGGTTAGGCACAACGTAGTCGCCCAGAAGAACCAGGAAGTTCTCCCCTGCCACAGCGTCAGCAGCAGAGCGAATAGCATGGCCGAGGCCCTTGGGCTCGTACTGATAGCGGAAGTCGACCGGCATACCGCCAGCGTGGGCGACGGCATCGGCATAGGCGTTCTTGCCGCGCTCGCGCAGCAGGTTCTCGAGCGAGCGATCGGGCTGGAAGTAGTTCAGCAGCTCGGGCTTACCGGGAGAAGTAACGATGATGGCGTCGTCGACTTCCTCGGG
>CABUTL010000086.1 GCA_902494375.1 uncultured Collinsella sp. | reverse complement strand
CAGCAGGATGGCGCGGACATAGGTTGCGAAGGCGGCGGGACCGGCAGCCTCGGCAAACGAGACGCCATGGTAGGAGGGGTTGGGCTCAGCGATCTGGGCGTACTTTCCGCTCGCCTTCCAATCAAAGTTACCGCCGTCGACGATCACACCGCCCAGCGAAGTGCCGTGACCGCCGATGAACTTGGTTGCGGAGTGGACGACGATGTTGGCACCATGCTCCAGCGGACGGAACAGATACGGGGTGCCGAAGGTGTTGTCGACGACAACCGGCAGACCGTGCTTCTTGGCGATCTCGGAGATAGCGTCGATGTTGGGGATGTCGGAGTTGGGGTTGCCGAGCGTCTCGAGATAGATGACCGTGGTGTTGTCCTTGATGGCCCCCTCGACCTCTTCCAGGTTGTGGGCATCGACGAAGGTGGTCTCGACGCCAAACTGGGAGAGCGTATGCTCCAGCAGGTTGTAGGAGCCACCGTAGATGGTCTTCTGGGCAACCACATGGTCACCGGCCTGGGCAAGTGCCTGCAGGGTATAGGTGATGGCAGCAGCACCGGAGGCGACGGCAAGACCTGCCACGCCGCCCTCGAGCGCAGCGATACGGTCCTCAAAGACGCCCTGGGTGGAGTTGGTCAGACGACCGTAGATGTTACCGGCGTCGGCAAGGCCAAAGCGGTCAGCGGCGTGCTGGGAGTTGCGGAACACATAGCTCGTGGTCTGGTAGATAGGCACGGCGCGGGAGTCGGATGCGGGATCGGCGCTCTCCTGGCCAACGTGAAGCTGCAGGGTATCGAAACCAAAGGTGTGCTCGGGGTTGTTGATGAACTGGCTCATGATGATCTCCTTGATCGAACAAAAGTAAATAAATTAGAGAGAAGTAAGTCGCTGTCTCCTGATCACGCCGACGGGCGCAAACAGGAGCCCGGCATTCGTCTTGGTAAGCAATTCATATGCGGGCCTCCTTTCGCATCCCGTTCCGTGGTTGGCTTAATTACCTACCGCCTTTGTGTGTTTTGAATAGTACGAGCATTGTTTCGCTCGGTCAATCACTTAAAAGCGCTAACCTGTTATCGGTTTTATAGATAGCAATCGAAAGGATGGCGTCGATGACCCTTCAGCAGCTTCGTTTTCTGATTGCCGTGGCAGAGTCCGGCTCAATCAACGCCGCAGCTCAGCGCCTCTATACCGCTCAGTCCAACATCTCAAACGCCGTCAAAAGCCTGGAACAGGAGCTCCACCTGGAGATCTTTACGCGCTCCAGCCGCGGCGTCACGCTCACCAACGACGGCACCGAGCTTTTGGGCTATGCGCGCCAAGTCGTAGAGCAGGCCGACATGCTCGAGGCGCGCTACGAGGACGGCGGTACCCCGCAAGCCCGCCTCGCCATTTCCGCCCAGCACTACGCCTTTTCGGTCGAGGCCTTTGTCAACGTGGTCGAGCGCTGCCGCGACAGCAAGTTCGAGTTCATCATGCGCGAGACCACCACGTCGCAGATCATCGATGACGTCCGCGCATTTCGCAGCGATATCGGCATTCTGTATCTGGACGACTTTAACGCCCGCGTTCTGCAGAAGGCTTTTGCCGATGCGCGCGCGAGCTTCCATCCCCTATTCGACGCGACGGTCCACGTCTTCGTTAGCGAGAGCCACCCGCTTGCCCGCCGCCCGCAGCTGTCCCTTGCCGACCTTACACCCTATACGCGTTATAGCTTTGAGCAGGGAACCTCAAACTCCTTCTATTACGCCGAGGAACCTTTTAGCTATATCCCTTGCGACCGCAACATACGAATCTCGGACCGCGGAACACTTACTAACTTACTTATCACGTCGAACGGCTACACCCTGTCGACCGGTGTCCTCTCCAATGAAATGCAATGGGGTATGGCATCGATCCCGTTAGCAGACGCCCCAACGATGCACGTAGGCTATATCATGCACGACGAGCGCAAGCCCTCTCTCCTCTTGCAGCAATACCTCGACGAGCTCAACCGCATCATCCATGCCAACTAACTGTCGGAAGACGGGGTAGAAATCGTAGATTGCTAGCCCCCGGCGGGCATGGCGCTACAATGGTCACTCACACGAAACGTACCCAACGAAAGGAAGCCCGTGAAGGTCATCATCTATACCGACGGCTCGGCCCGATCAAATCCGGGACGCGGCGGCTACGGCGCCGTGCTCAAATACACCAACCCCGCCGGCAAGACCTTCACCTCCGAGCTTTCGCGCGGCTATGCCAAGACCACCAACAACCGCATGGAGCTCATGGCGGTCATCGTGGCGCTCGAGGCACTTAACCGCCCCTGCGAGGTCGAGGTCCATTCCGATTCGCAGTACGTCGTCAACGCCTTTAACAAGCACTGGATCGACGGCTGGAAAAAGCGCGGATGGAAAACCGCCAACAAGCAGCCCGTCAAGAACCGCGACCTGTGGGAGCGCCTGCTCACCGCCAAAAGCAAGCACAAGGTTGAGTTCATCTGGGTTAAGGGTCACGCCGGCCACGAGCTCAACGAGCGCTGCGATGAGCTCGCCACCACGGCGGCCGACGGCAGCAACCTCGATATCGACACCGGCTTTAACGAGAGCGACCTGTAATAGCGTTTTCGCGCAGCTTTATATCCCCGCGCGCTACACTCATCCTGTAGACCAAACAACGCAAGGGGGACGTATGCTGCGCATCGCGACCATCGGCACATCCATGATCACCGACGACTTTATCCAAGTCGTCGGTGCCAACGACCAGGCTGCATTCGTAGGCACGCTCTCGCGCAATGCCGAGCGCGGCGCCGCCTTTACCGCCGAACACGGCGGCGAGCGTAACTTCACCGCACTTGACGAGCTTGCGTCCGCCGACGACGTCGATGCCGTCTACATCGGCAGCCCCAATGCACTCCATCACGAGCAGGCGCTCGCCTGCATCGCCGGCGGTAAGCACGTTATCGTCGAAAAGCCCTTCTGCGCCACCGAGGCGCAAGCGCTCGAGGTCTTCCGGGCTGCCGAGGCAGCTGGCGTCGTGGCCCTCGAGGCCATGCGCCCGCTTCACGATCCCGCTTTCCACGCCATTGAGGACGCTCTGGGCGAAATTGCGCCCATTCGCCGCGCCTCGCTGCGCTTTGGCAAGTATTCCTCGCGCTACAACGAGATTCTCGCGGGACGCGCCACCAATATCTTCGACTGCAATATGGCATCGGGTTCCCTCATGGACATTGGTGTCTACACCGTCGAGCCCATGGTCGAGATTTTCGGCATGCCCTCCGGTCTCACCAGCATGGCCACGCTGCTCGACCCCTCAACGCAAGAGCTCACCCATGGCCCCATCGACGGTTGCGGCTCCATTCTCGCCAGCTACGGCGGTGGCCGCATCTCCGTCGAGCTCGCGCACTCCAAAATTACGAATGACCTGCTGC
Organism: uncultured Collinsella sp.; assembly: GCA_902494375.1. Taxonomy (GTDB): domain Bacteria; phylum Actinomycetota; class Coriobacteriia; order Coriobacteriales; family Coriobacteriaceae; genus Collinsella. The sequence continues at coordinate 3,103 of CABUTL010000086.1, read as the reverse complement.
CCTCGCAGATCGAAGGCGAGCGTGGCACTATCCAGATCGACCATCTGTCCACGCCCCGCAACGTCCGCATCGACTATCGCGGCGACGTCGTACGCGGCTCGGCGACCGAGGCACCGCGCGAACAGGGAGACAACGGCCGCGTGCTCGACCTGCCCAAATCGAGCAACACTATGGAATACGAACTCACAGACTTTATCACCGCCATCGGCGGCATCGATAACGTTAAGGAAGAGATTTGGGAGACCCCGGCGGGACGCCACGAGCTTGGCCACTACCGCGATGTCACACTCGTCTCACTGCGCATCATGGATGCCGTGCGCCAGCAGGCTGGCATAACCTTCCCGGCCGACGCAGGCAAGCAGGCATAGCTATGGGCCTCTTCGATACGTTCTTCTCCAGCGTCACCGGCGGCAGTCGAGAGCCTCAAAAACCATCAAACGTCGAGCTCGAGCTGCGCCGCAGGCTTACTGTGCTCGCAAGCGACGAGGCCACTCAAGACACTCCCCTGCGCTATTTCCTGCGCTGGGCGGGGCAAGTCCAGGGCGTTGGCTTTCGCTTTACCAACACCAACCTCGCGCAGGCACGCGCGCTCACCGGCTGGGTGCGTAACATGGAAGACGGCTCAGTCGAGATGGAGATACAGGGGGCTCCGGCAAATATCCTATCTCATCTCGAGGCGCTTCATGCCTCCTACGAGCGTATGGGAACGCGTTTTCGCCTCGTAGACGCCCAGGCCCGAGCCCCACTTGCCAATGAAGACGGTTTCACGCCTCGTTATTAGTATTGTGTGCTAAATACGGTATCATTTACCTACGACCGTTGATAGAAAAGAGGCGAGGCGCATGGCGGTGCAAAGAAGGAATACCAGGCAGCGGAAGCTGGTTCTTGACGCCGTGCGCCAAAGCTATAACCATCCCACCGCCGACGAAATCTACAACGTCGTGCGCGCGCAGGATGACAAAATCAGCCGCGGCACGGTCTACCGCAACCTCAATCTCTTGGCCGACGCCGGCGAGATTCTCTCCATCAAGACGCCGGGCGGCAGCCGCTTCGATCGCACGATCGAGCCGCATGCGCATATCATCTGCACCTCGTGCAGCCGCGTCATCGACGTACCGCTCCCCTTCGATGCCCAGCTCGACGCCAAGGCATCCGAGCAAATCGGCTGGCACGTCACGTCGCACTACACCATCTTCGAGGGTCTCTGCCCCGACTGCCGGTAGATGTTTGGGACATGCCTTAAATCCACCTTTTCGCACTTTGCAGCAAAAAGTAGATTTCTAGGTATGTCCCGAAAACCTACTCGGCGAGCAGGCGGCGCAGTTCTTCTTCGACCGTGCGCACGTAGCGGACGCGGTCGTTGATGCCGCGCATGCTGGGATTGCAGCTCTCCATCAGATAGGGATGGCCCACGACGTTGAGCATGTCGCGATCGTTCTCATTGTCACCAAACGCCATCATCTCATCGGGCAAAATCCCCAGGGCACGACCGTAATCGGCAAGCGCGGAGCCCTTGCCCGAACCGAAACCGATAAAGTCCGTCCATTCGGTTCCCGACGTCATCACGTCGACACGGTCGCTAAAGAGGCGCTCGAAATACTCCAGGGCCGCCGGCTGATCCACCTCGGGCGTCTGGAAGGCAATCTTAATGACGTCCTCGTCGATGTCCTCGGGACGGTCGACCACCGCCACATCACAGTGGACCTCATAGCGCAAATGGTCGACGAACGCATCGTTGCCGCTCATGGTGTAGAGGTGTCCCTCACACGAAAGGGTCACGTCGGCATGGGGATACGCAACCACGGCATTCGCGATATCCATAGCAAGGCTACGCTCCATGGAACGCTTGACAACGGCACGTCCCTCGCTCATCACCAGAGCTCCGTTTTCGCATACATAGGCGAGCTCATCGGCCACCGGGGCAAACAGATAGCGCAAGCTCGCATATTGACGGCCGCTCGCCGGCATAAACACGATACCGCGACGATGCAGCTCATCGATGAGCTCAAAGGCCTCGGAACGCGGCTCGCGCTCCCCCGGATGCAGCAACGTACCGTCCAAATCGCATGCAATCAGCTTGATTCCTTCAAGACCCATATGCTTTCCCCCACAGCATCTCATCAACAGAAAGACGGACTTTGAATAGTTGCCTCTCAAAGTCCGTCTTACTTATACGCACGTTAACCGCGCGCCTTCTTTACGATCGTAAAGTCTGGAGCCATACTCACAACGGCATCCGCCGCACTCGACGCAAAGCGCCGGTCCGAATCGAGTTCACGGGTAACCACCGAGAGCCGAACGCCCTCGACGCCCCGGAGCATGCGGCCCAAAACAGGCTGCACCGGCGTATACATGCGCACGGTATACTCGTCCGAATCGCCTCGGAAAAGCGGCGCGTGCATATTGCCGATCTCCCAGCACGCATGCGCGAGCGCAATCGGGTCCATGCGGTCAACTTCGACCAAATAAACCTCGGCACTGCGCAGGCGCACGACAACCGCCACGGGCACCATGCCCGAACGGTCGATGGCGAGCACGTCGCCGTCGGTAAAACGACCGCCGTCGGCAGCATCCAGCCGAACATCGACCGTGCGCCCCAGCTCCGTCACGCCCACAAGCGCGCATACATCAGCCTGGTCCCAATCGAGCAGCAGCTCGTCAACTTCAAAGACGCCGCCCAACTTCCGGCGAAGCAGGAGTTCATAGGACGGATCGTTGAGATTTCCCAAGCATGTCGTCGAAACCAAGCGTTCAGGCATACTCTAACCCTCGACCTCGACGAGCTCGATATCAAAGTTGAGGTCCTTGCCGGCCAGCTCGTGGTTGGCGTCGAGCGTCACGGCCTCGGGCGTTACGTCGATGACCACGGCGGGGACGGGCATGCCGCTCGGCGTGGACAGAAAGAGCTTCATGCCCTTCTCGATCTGCTCGATGTTGGGAACCTGTTCGGCCGGGAAGGTCAAAACCATCTCGGGATTGTGCTCGCCATAGGCATCGGCAGCCGGGATGTGCACGGTCTTCTTCTCGCCCACCTGCATGTCGACAACGGCGGCGTCGAAGCCCTTGATCATCTGACCGGCGCCGCAGGTGAACTCCAGCGGCT
>CABUTL010000085.1 GCA_902494375.1 uncultured Collinsella sp. | reverse complement strand
GTCGTGGGCAGCGGCGAAGGCGTTCTGGATCATGCCGACCTGCGGGCCGTTGCCGTGGGTGATGATGATCTCGTTGCCCTGCTCGATGAGGCCGAGGAGAGCGTGGGCGGTGTTGCTCACGGCCTCGATCTGCTCGACGGGGTTGTTGCCGAGGGCGTTGCCGCCGAGGGCGACGACAATACGATCGGGCTTTCCGTACGGTTTACTCATAGTGTTCGTTCACTTCCCAGCTACTAGCGAAGCGTCGCGTACATCATGGCCTTAATGGTATGCATGCGGTTCTCGGCCTCCTGGAACACGCGAGACTGCGCGCTCTCAAAGACCTCGTCGGAAACCTCCATCTCGGTCACGCCGAACTTCTCGGCAATCTCGGCGCCGATGGTGGTCTGCGTATCGTGGAAGCTCGGCAGGCAGTGCATAAAGATGGCGCCGGGGTTTGCCTTGGCCATGACCTCGGGCGTTACTCGATAGGGAGAGAGAAGATCGATTCGGCTCTTCCACAGCTCCTCAGCCTGGCCCATACCGACCCAAACGTCCGTATAGATCACGTCTGCATCCTTGACGCCCTCGTCGATATCCTCAGTGAGCTGGATCGTGCAGCCATTCTGAGCGGCGATCTCCTGGCAGCGCTCAAGAAGCTCGGGATCGAAGTGCGTGGCGCCCTCGACATCGCCCTTGGGTCCGCAGGAGCAGAAGTTAATGCCGAGCTTGGCGCAGATAACCATCAGGGAGTCGCTGACGTTGCCCTGCTCCTTGCCCATATAGGTGAGCTTCATGCCGCGCGTGTCGCCAAACTCCTCACGCATGGTAAGAATGTCGGCAAGGGCCTGGGTGGGATGGTACTCGTTGGTCAGACCGTTCCAGACGGGAACGCCAGCCTTGGCGGCAAGCTCCTCGACGATCGACTGGTCGGAGCCGCGATACTCAATACCGTCATACATGCGACCGAGCACGCGGGCGGTATCCTCGATGGACTCTTTCTTGCCCATCTGCGACGAGCCGGGGTCGAGGTAGGTCACACCCATACCCAGGTCCATACCGCCGACCTCGAAGGCACAGCGCGTGCGCGTTGAGGTCTTCTCAAACAGCAGGACAATGTTCTTGCCCTCGAGAAAGCGGTGCGGATAACCGGCGCGCTTCATATCCTTGAAGTTCTTTGAGAGGTCGAGCATGTACTCGATTTCCTCGGACGTAAAGTCAAGCAGGGTAAGAACGCTTCGACCAGAAAGATTAAGAGCCATGATTTGAATCCTTTCGATTGTTGGAACACACAAGGAGGGATGGGCGGCGCAGACGCACACGCGCCGCCCAGATACGCTAACGCTGACTAGATTTCCTCACGCCAGAACGGCATGGTCATGCAGCGCGGGCCGCCGCGACCGCGAGAAAGCTCCTCGGAGGGGGCGACGAGCAGCTCGACGCCGGCCTTGTAAAGAGCATCGTTGGTGACAACGTTGCGCTCATACACGCAGACCTTGCCCGGTGCGACCGCAAGAGTGTTGGAACCATCGTTCCACTGCTCACGGGAAGCCTCGATCGGATCGCCACCACCGCACTCAATCATGGTGATGTGGTCCATACCCGTCGCAAGCTCGAGAATATGCTGCAGGGTGCCCTCGAGCTCCTCGATATGCACCTCCCCCTCCGAATCGCCCTTGGTCAGGCGGTAGGCACGAAGCGTCTGGTAGATGCCGGGATAGACCGTGAACTTATCGCGATCGACCTGCGTGCAGACGGTGTCGAGGTGCATGTAGGCGTAGCCGTGCGGGATCTTGATGGCATAGATGTTCTCGATCTCGGCCTCATCGGAACCCCAGAACATATTCTTGGCGAGCTCATCGATGGCCGCAGTCTGGGTGCGCTCGGAAATACCGATGGCGAGCGTCTTGGCGTTGATGTTGAGGATATCGCCGCCCTCGATATGCCACTCGCTATTGTGGTCGTACCAGATGGGGCTACCGGCGTAATCGGGATGGTTGCGGAGCACCGTTTCGTAGAAGATTACCTCGCGATTGCGCTGATTCCAGTACATGCGGTTCATGGTAGCGCCCTTGCCCACGACAGCCAGGGGATCACGGGAGAAATACGAGGCGGGCATGGGGAAGAGGACCATGTCGTCGCCCTTCAGCTCATCGCCGTCCAAGCTGGCAAGAGAGCCGCCGACATGCGGGATCTCGAGGTCGCGCACATACAGTCCGCCCATAGCCGTGAGGACAAATTCCTTGTTGTCCTTGATGGAATCGAGCTTCTCGACAACGGCCTGGCGAAGGGCCGCGTTGGAGATGCCGGACTCACCCATGAACTTCGTCATGAACTCTGCGCGAGTGCCCTCGACTTTGTCAAACGTCTCAGCGAGCAGCTCTTCCATATAGACGACCTCGGCGCCAGCGCCGCGAAGAAGGTCGGTAAACTGATCGTGCTCTTTCTGGGCATAGTCCAGATAGAACGCGTCGTGAATCCAAACGCGGTCGAAATCCTCCGCCTTCATGTTTACAAGATCCATACCGGGGCGATGGACGCACACCTTCTTGAGGGCGCCAATCTCGCTATGAACGTTCAGTCCTTTGTTCATCTCTATCCTTCTTTCTCACAACTTGTATGTGGGGTTTTGCATTTACGGCAGGGGGATAAGACCCGAAACCGCAGTGAATGCCATGCAGATAACGCTTACGACCAGGAAGAATTTCCAAGCGACCTTCCACCACTGGCCAAGCGGAATCTTACAGACGCCAAGACCGGCAACGAGCATCGCGCTTGTCGGCGAAATGAGAGACATGGCAGCACTGCCCATGGAAAGGCCGGTAACTGCAGCCTCGGGGTTTAAGCCCATCAGCTCAACAAGCGGGCCAAAAATTGGAATCGTAAGAGCAGCGATACCCGAAGAGCTCGGAACGAGGATCGACAGAAGGTTATCCACGACATAGAGGATGCTCGTAAAGATAACGGCTGGAACTCCAGTGAGAGCCGTGGCGAGCGTATTGAGAATCGTATCGATGATGAGGCCGTCATTGGCGATTACGAGGATTCCGCGGGCAAGTCCAACAACGATGGCAGAGAACGCGAAATCTGCAATTCCCTTAACGAACTCGCCAGCGATCTCCTTCTCATTCATCCCGGAAACAACACCCGAAAGAAGGGCCATGGCCAAGAAAATCGCAGAGATTTCGTTCATGTACCAGCCCTGGGCCACCAGACCCCAAATGATGGCGGCAAGTCCAAGCACGAAAATAACCATGACGGCTTTCTGCCTACCGGTGAACTCGCTATCGAGGAGGTTCTCGTCCGCACCAAACTCTTTGCGCTTCTCGATATCATCGTGGAAAGCTGGGGATGCCTCGGGATTCTTCTTAACCTTGAGGGCATACATCACAACCCATGCGATGGCAACTGCCGTGAGCACGACAAGGGCGATAGTACGCAACCAAAGCTGGGGGTTGCCCTGGATACCGAGGATGCCCTGGGAAATCAGGACGTTGAACGGGTTTACGGTAGATGCGATGTATCCGATACGGGCACCCACAAACACCGTCATGAACGCTGTAATTGAGTCGAAGCCCATGGCCATCATGATCGGCATAAGAATCGCAAAGAACGGAAGCGTCTCCTCTGCCATACCAAAGGTGCTGCCGCCCAAGGCAAAAAGCACCATTAGGATCGGAATGATGAGGACGTCCTTGCTCTTGAACTTCTTCACCACTCGGGCGACGCCGCTCGTGATGGCTCCGGTCGCCGTGATGACCTGGAAGGAACCTCCCACGATCATAATGAATGCAACGACCTCGACCGCTTGCTGGATGCCGATCGCAGGGGCCTCAAGTACTTCGAAGATGCCTTGGCGAAGATCGACCTCGTTGCCGTCCTCGTCCGTATAGACCTTATCGACAGGCTCATAGGTGCCCGAGACCGTTACCTCGCGACCGTTAACCTCCTGGCGCTCAAACGAACCCGAAGGCACGACCCAGGTCAGAACGGCAAATACGGCCATCAAGACGAGAATGATGGTGTACACGTGCGGGACTCGAAGAGTGCGCTTCTTTTCTGTCTCTGCCATCTCTCCTCCTTAATTCAGGGGTTTTTCGTTGCCGGCAAAGCCATTGTGTCATCGCGCAAAACACCCTTCCGTCTCTTCGCCCGCCAACGAAGCGCATCGACCCGTAAACGGACTTTAGATTGACGTAATTTGTCAATTTGCTTTCTAGATTGATGTTTAACATCAATTACTAAGCCGGTTCGTGCCATTCACCTGTGACAGATATGATGTAAATTGAATCGAACTCGTAATGTGCCACTATGGAAGCAATCAATACTCATCGCCAAAGCGAGGTCTTATGTCCGCACTACATGTTCAAAACGAAATAGGAAAGCTAAAAAAGGCCCTCCTGCACTGCCCCGGCCCCGAAACGCGCAACTACCCCGACGGGCAGTTCAATCGGGTCTTTACGTTGCGTCCGTCTAGCAGCTCATTCGATCTTGATAAAGCCCTTAGGGAGCATCATGCTTACTCGGCGATGCTCGAGCACGAAGGGGTAGAGATTCTCTATCTTGAAAACCTTCTTACCGAAGCCCTTGATGCGACAGAGCAAGCGCGTCGCTCTTTTATCGATAGCTACATTTCAGAATGCGGCGCGCGGGGCATTGAGCTCGAGTCTGCCATTCGCGAGTATCTTGAGCATATCGAAGGTTCCCGCGACCTGGTCCAGGCAGCCGTCAACGGCGTTCGCTACTCCCAGGTCTTCGACACGAACAAGGAGGTGTTCAGCCTCTCAAAGCTGACGGGAGACGCATACTCACCCGACGACCTTCTCATAGCCCCCCTTAACACCATGTGGTTCACGCGCGATCCAGCAAGCGTCATCGGCGAAGGTGTCACGCTCAACCATATGTACTGGCCAGAGCGCAACCGTGAGGTTATCGCCTATAAAACGATTTTTAACTATCATCCGGATTTCCGCGAGACTCCTCAGTTCTTCAAGCATGAATCGACTTACCACATTGAAGGCGGCGACCTTCACAACCTCAACAGCGAAAATGTAGCCGTTGGCATCTCTCAACGAACCGAGCCAGCAGCTATAGACACCCTAGCGAATAACTTGCTCTGGGACGAGAACTCGACTATTGAGTCCGTATGGGCCATTGAGGTTCCCTACGATGATCTCTGCATTCATCTCGACACATACTTTGCTCGTGTTAACTATGAGACATTCCTCATTGACCGGGAGCTCCTGGACCAAGCGCGAGTCTACTGCATTACACGAGGCAGATCGGAAAGGACAACCCGGGCGCGTCATGTCGAAGGCGGACTAAAAGAAGCGCTGGGATTAGCCCTGGGTTTAAGTTCACCGCAATTTATCCCTTGCGGCGGCTCAAATCCCGGAGCGGCAGAGGTCGAAAGAACCAACAATGCCATAAGCACCCTTTGCCTGGAGCCCGGCAAGGTCTGCGTATACGAAGAGAACACCGAGACTAACAAGGCACTGGAGCAGGCCGGTATTGAACTTGTTCCCATCTCTATCTTTGAGCTGACAAACGGCTTTGGCGGCCCCAACTGCCTCTGCCTTCCCCTCGTCCGCGCTTCATAACATGGGAACGTGTCAAAACATAAAGGCGCTTCGCAAGCGCGACCAGCTCACGCAGGAGGAGTTCGCGGCACTTGTCGGCGTCTCCAAAGAAACGGTATGCCGTTGGGAAAAGGACCGCTATGCCATCCGCCGGTCGACACTGCTCAAGATCGTTTCGAAATTCAATCTGCAGTTTGACGACCTCGCATCGGAAACCGCAGGGCTTGCCGCAAAGCTCGACCACGAGGGGCGGAAGGGGGAATCCAAGGAAACTACTACTGACTCCCTTTGTGATGTATTTAAAATTCAGATGAATGGAGGCAGAACGGGACTCAAGCAGACCGGAACAACGGCGCTCCCCTCATCCGTATTCAAAAACCATCGCGGGTGCTTCTTTGTTCAAATGGACACATCTGCCATGTCCAAATGCTATCCGATAGGATCCCTTCTCCTCGTGGATCCAAACCTGAAACCCTGGAACGGATGCTCCGTCCTCGCCTTGGCCGATAATTCCAGAATGGTCATACGGCGATATAGCACCGGCACGAACACCGTGATGCTGTCATCCTACTCATATCGCACGTCGGAACCGGATATTGTGCTGGACAAACGCCGAATCAGGATTCTCGGAGTCATCGTCTGGTTTCAGGCATCCCATGACCTGAGCATCTAACCAAATTTGCTCTTGTTTACCCCCTGCACACATCTCAAACAGCAAAAGCCCCGCAGCCGGAGCGGACTGCGGGGCTCGTGAAGAGAGGCTAGTCTGTGGGCGCTTTGCCTGGCGCCCACGGGAGATGCAACGGAGTAGGGACTACTCGTGGATGCGGGTGCCGGAGAGGCCGGCCATGGTCTCGGCGGCCTTGTCCAGGGCGCCGATGATGCAGGTGCGGCCCTTGCGGGAGCGGGCGAACTTGATGGCGGCGCGGACCTTGGGCTCCATGGAACCCTT
>CABUTL010000084.1 GCA_902494375.1 uncultured Collinsella sp. | reverse complement strand
GCCGTCCTCCGATCTCCCGGGGCCGGCCGGTCCGGCCCTCAGGGTATCGGATTCCCACATTCATCCGCACATGTACGGATGAATGTGGGAAGTGTTCGGATGAAGTTGCCAATCAAGGGCGACCACCCCTCCCAAAGATTTTCAAAAAAGTTGTTGACGCGCGCGTAACGACTCGTCTAATATATCCCTTGCGCGATGGACCTGTAGCTCAGTTGGTTAGAGCGTCCGGCTGATAACCGGGAGGTCACAAGTTCGAATCTTGTCAGGTCCACCATCAAAACTGTGAAGAGCCCTGAGGCGTTGCCTCGGGGCTTTTTTCTTGTCTGCGATAAATCTCATTTTGGTTTTGTGTGCTGTGCGAAAGATTGGGTAGTATAGCTATTCAATGCGGCGGGCTGCCGCGTGTTAACCGCTACGTACCGGAGGTGTTCCATGGTTCGTGTCGACATAGAGACCATCGTCATGGCCGCCGGTCCCGTGCCATCGCTTATCGTGCTTCGCGAGCGCTGCAGCAAATCGGACTCGCCCGCGCCGCTGCGTTCCCTTTCCATTCAGACTGGTTCGTTTGAAGCTGCTGCCATTAGCCGCGGCATCGATAGCGGCCGCGCCGAGCGCCCGATTACCCATGACCTGTTGCTCGATACTGTTGGCGCCCTGGGCGCCAAGCTCGAGCGCATCGAGATCGTTCGCGCCGAGCCGCCGGTGTTCTACGCGACGATCGTCGTACTGGCCGATGGTGACGAGCGCAAGATCGACGCCCGCCCCAGTGATGCCATTGCCCTTGCCGTGCGCAGCAATGCCCCCATGTTTGTGGAGGACGACATCATGAATCGCCTGGGCACTGTTTCTACCCACGCCGAGGAAGTCGACGACGAGCAGGAGTTCGAGAAGTTCGACGAGTTCGTCCATACGCTCTCCCCCGATGACTTCTAAATGCGGGGCGTCCAGGCTGTGGAGCGTTCGCTGATGGCTGGCGGTATGTCGGCTGAGGCGGCTGCGATCGCCCGCGAGGCCCAGATGCGCTCGGAGGCTTCTGAGGCGGCTCGCATTGCCTATGTGACGCAGGCCCGCACGCTTCGCGAACGCCGCGGCTCGTTTATCAAGATGGTTGTCATCTCCGCCCTTGTTGCGGCAATCTGCTCGCGCCTTCGTGGTACAGTTGGTGCGCTTGGGTTTTCGATCTCTACGGGCCTTATGATCTGGGGCGTGGTCGATGCGGTCATGCTGACCAGTCAGATCAAGGTACTCGACAAGCGCGCGATGGATATGATGCGCGCCCGCGACGCTGCCGCTAAGATCGCTGCTGAGGCACAAGAACTGTAACGACGCCAGACTCGATGGGAAGGTCTAAAGATGGCACAGGATATGCAGGACGCCGGTAACGTCTCCGCCGAGCTCGACGCCATGGTGTGCGATCTGATCGGCGCGTTCTTGGACGACCTTGCCGCCGGTGAAAACCCTGGCGTGGTCGTGGCAATTGAGGACGCCGCTTCCAACCGTTATCTGGCGGCGCTCGACGAGGATGGCGAAGAGGCGTGCCTCGAGGCGGCCACCAACTTTATCTCCGAGCACAAGATGGGTCTTAAGGACGAGGGCCTGGGCCGTATCGCTCGCTATGCCATCGGCTACACCGGCTGCGTCGAGATTGACGGCGGCTATCACGATGCTCTGCTCGTGAGCTTCTTCGAAACCACGCTCGAGAGCGGTTTTTCGGCATATGTGCTGTATGAGGGCATGGGCGCCGGCGATGGTTTTATGTGGAGCGACCCTGAACCTGCAGGTGAGGAAACCCCTCTCATCTAAAATCGCTAAAATAAACGAGTTTTCGGTAAAAGGCTCAATATTCCCGCCGAGCGTTGCATTGCTGGGTGGGTCGCATACGCGTGCCGGTTGTATATAGATAGAAGATAGGGGAACTACATGCGCGTAGACAATCTGAGGAACATCGCCATCATCGCTCACGTCGACCACGGCAAGACGACGATGGTCGACAAGCTCCTGCGTGCCACGGACGCCTTCCGTGCCAACCAGCAGGTCGAGGACCGCGTCCTGGATTCCAACGACCAGGAGCGCGAGCGCGGCATTACGATTCTCGCCAAGAACATCTCTATCGAGTACAAGGACGTCAAGATCAACGTCATCGACACCCCGGGCCACGCCGACTTTGGCGGCGAGGTCGAGCGCGTGCTGCGTATGGCCGACGGCGCCCTGCTGCTGGTCGACGCCTTTGAGGGCCCCATGCCCCAGACCCGCTTCGTGCTGCGTCACGCTATCGACACCGGCCTTAAGATCATGATCGTCATCAACAAGATCGACCGTCCGGGCGCCAACCCCGAGAAGGCCTACAACGACTGCCTGGACCTCATGGCCGACCTGGGCGCCACCGACGACCAGCTTGAGTTCGCCATGGAGCACGTGGTCTACGCCAGCGCCATGAACGGCTTTGCCCGTCTTGACCCCAACGACGGCAACATGGACATGTACCCGCTGCTCGATATGATTATCGACGACATGCCCGCGCCCGAGGTTGACGAGAACGCCCCGCTGGCCATGCAGTGCGTGACCATCGACCACTCCAACTTCGTCGGCCGCATCGGTATCGGCCGCGTGTACTCTGGCGCCATCCACCAGGGCGACCAGATCCTGGTTGTCAAGAACGACGGCTCCAGCGCTACCGCCACCGTCAAGCAGCTCTTTACCTTCGACTACCTGGGCCGTACCGAGTGCCAGGAAGTCGGCGCCGGCGACATCGCCGCTGTCGTGGGTATCGACCGCACCGATATCGGCGATGTCTACACCGATCCCGAGAACCCTGTCGAGCTCGAGCCCATCGAGATCGACCCGCCGACCCTGTCCATCGTCTTTGAGGCTTCGACCTCCCCGCTCGTCGGCCGTGACGGCGACATCGTGGGCGCCCGTCAGCTCAAGGAGCGCCTGTTCAACGAGGCCGAGAACAACGTGACCATGAAGATCGAGGAACTCGAGGACAAGAGTGGCGTCGAGGTCTCGGGCCGCGGCATTCTGCACCTGTCCGTTCTGATGGAGTCCATGCGCCGCGAGGGCTTTGAGTTCCAGGTCGGCCGTCCCCGCGTTCTGTTTAAGAAGGACGAGAACGGCAACAAGATGGAGCCCGTCGAGCAGGCCGTCGTCGAGTGCCCGGACGAGTACTCGGGCAAGGTCGTTGAGGTCTTCGGCACCTCCGGCGGCATCATGACGAGCATGGATACCTCGGGCATCGTGACGCACCTCGAGTTTAAGATTCCGACCCGCGGCATCATGGGTCTTAAGAACCGCATCATGAACGTCACCCACGGCGAGGGCGTGTTCTACCACACCTTCCTGGAGTACGGCCCCTATGCCGGCGAGATCGGCAACCGCCAGAACGGCGCAATGATCTCTATGACCACCGAGAAGGCCGTTGCCTATGCCCTGGGTACGCTGCAGGAGCGCGGTCAGCTGTTTGTTGAGCCAGGCACCGAGTGCTACGAGGGCATGATCGTGGGCGAGCGCAGCAAGGCTGGCGACATGGTCGTCAATATCGCCCGTACCAAGAACCTGGGCAACCAGCGCTCCTCGACCTCCGATATCTCCGTTCAGCTGGTGCCGCCCCGCACCTTCTCGCTGGAGGAGGCGCTGGAGTACATCGCCGACGACGAGCTGGTCGAGATCACTCCCAAGAACATCCGCCTGCGCAAGCGTCTGCTCAACGCCACCGACCGCAAGAAGGCTGCCGTTCGCGCCGGCCAGGTCAACAAATAAGCGCTGGGCTTTATAGCGTCTAACGAGAAAGGGCGTCGACCGCGATGGTCGGCGCCCTTTTTGTGCATAGGGACTGAGCTGGTCTGCACCACAACAAAGGTGCCTGGTCCCTTTGTGGTGGTTGGCGGCTAAGCGGTGGGGAGTCCTGGCGTGTTAGCCGGCTGCTGCGGCTTGACGCGGGCGTTGCGCCAGATGATTTGGATGATGTAACCGAGCATAAAGACAAAGGCCACGCCGCTGATGAAGTCACCTACGAGGGGAAGCCCCGTGAGGGCGCCTGCGATTACGCCGCCCACGGCTGCCATGGCGTAGCGGTTTTGGTTGTGTCCAACCATGCGGGCGATCGCGCACCCCGCAAAGGCACTCGACATCAACGCGATGCCGATAACGCCGCACAAGAGGGTTCCGGCAAGCGACAGACCAGCGATAGAGATAATCAGCAGTAGGACGGCGGGGACGATAGCAATCGTGCCCAGAAGACCGCTCACCCACAGGGGCATGGAGCGCTGGTGGAGCATGCCGGCGGCGCTGGCGGTCGCGCGCGGAAAGATGAGCTCGAGCAGCAGAGCGACAAAGCAGGTCGAGAGTGCCGCGGCGACGATACCGCCGATGACATCGTTAACGGTGGAAGTATCCTCGTTCTCGGTGCGGTCGATCTTGAGCGCACCGACCTCGGCTCCCGCGGCGCGCTCGGGGTCCTCGGAGACGTGCGCGTTCACGGTGCCGGTGATGTGGGCGTTCTTGCCCAGGATGAGCTTGTCGGCCCAAACCTCGACATCGCCCTTGACGGTGCCATCGATGGTCACCGTGTCGCCCGCAAGCGCTGCCGACTTGGTAGAGCCGCGCAGGGCAACCGTCTCGCCTATCGCATAGAAACAGTTGGCGGTGCTGTCGGAATTGAGCACGACATGCTGACCGACGACCGTGACGCTGCCATCAACCGTGGTCTTGGCAACATCGATGGTGCGCGCCGCAAGACGAATGGCGCCGCCCACCGTGCAGTCGCGGATAGAGAGGGTATCGCCCGCGGCGATGATATCGCGGTCAATGGACGCATCGTCCAAGTTGAGGGCCTGGCCGGCCCAGTACAAGTCACCCTCGACGCCAGACGGATCGACGTCATTGTCGGTCGCAAGTACGTTTCCTGCGGTGTCCGTGCCGGCGAACGACACCGTGGGAAGTGCGGTGAGCGCGAGCGCGATGAGCGCGAATGCCATAAGCAGGCAGCGACGCATCTTGTGTGACGGAGCCGCCGCGGTTTGATTGAAAGTCATGGTTGATCCTTTTGTTAGGAGTTCGGCATATACCTAACAGGGTACCCAACGCGCGGGCGCTCTAAAAGAACCTCTCGGTTGCATTTCGAAGGATGGGCCCGCGCCACCTATTTTTTGCGGTGCAAAAAGCGTGCGATGTCTTCTTCGGTGGGGCTTTTGATGTCAAAGCGCAGCGAGAGCCAGCGCAGACCCATGGTCACGACAACGCATACGACCAGCGCGGCGACATTGCTCATGATGCCGCTCATAACGAGACACACATAGCTTGTCGATCCGGCGATGGCGGCGATGGCATAAAAGTTAGTACGTTGGAAAATGCCCGGAACCACGCCCATAAAGCCGTCGCGCAACATGCCGCCGCCCACCGCGGTAAAAAAGCCCATCATGATGCACACCGCCGGTGCAAAGCCGTAGACAAGCGCCTTGTCCGCTCCGGTGGCGGCATAGATGCCGACCGAGATGATGTCGAGCAGGGGAATGAGTTTTTCGGGTTTGTCGACGATTGCCGGGAAAATGTAAATGATGGCTGCCGTGGCGATGGAAAGCGGGAGCGCCATCGGCTGGTTGAGGATGTAGACGTTGCCCACCTGCAGCGTCATGTCGCGCAAGAGACCGCCGCCCAGACCGCAGACCACCGCGAGCGCGACGGCGCCCACCAGGTCGAGCTTGTGCTCGCGCGCAACCAGCACACCCGAGATCGATGCAGCGACAACAGCGAACATCTCGAGCCAAAACGGAATAGCGACCATGGCATCCGAGGCATGTGAGGTAATGGTTATAGCGGCGACGACGGGCAAGATGGGGTCCTTTGGATTACGGATTTGGACAATGCCCGTACATAGTACATGTTCGGCGCCGATTGCGACCCTATTGCTCGGTAAACGGTTGGGACTGGGTAGGGGCGTAGGTACCATGTTTGGGGATCTGGGTTGATGCTGAACGCGATGGGGGCGCGGTTGAATAGGAGGGATGTCCAAATTTTGAGCTTTGCTCAAAATTTATCCGGTCGGCTTACGCCGACCGCGCTGCGCTAAAAACGCGCCACGGGCGCGTTTTCTTTACGCTCCGCGCCCTGGCGGGTTCGAATCCCTCCTCCTCCGCCGTATTTGTTTGTAAGGGACTCAAAAGAAAAAAAGCTCCCGTTGTTGGGAGCTTTCTCAACCAAAATGGCGGAGGAGGAGGGATTCGAACCCTCGTGACCTTATACAGGCCAAACGGTTTTCGAGACCGCCGCATTCAACCACTCTGCCACCCCTCCGCGTGGGGTAAAAACAAAGCAGGCTCGAAGGCCTGCTTTGGAATTAACTGGCGGAGAGTCAGGGATTTGAACCCTGGAGACGCTTTTGACGCCTACACGATTTCCAATCGTGCTCCTTCGGCCACTCGGACAACTCTCCGTTAAATGCGAAAGTCAGTATACACGAGGAATCGCAAAGTGCAAACAGAAAAGTTGTCATTTTTTAAAACGCTTGGCCGCGCCTTGATTGGCAACTTCATCCGAACACTTCCCACATTCATCCGTACATGTGCGGATGAATGTGGGAATCCGATACCCTGAGGGCCGGACCGGCCGGCCCCGGGAGATCGGAGGACGGC
>CABUTL010000083.1 GCA_902494375.1 uncultured Collinsella sp. | reverse complement strand
TGAGCCCCTGGGCATGCGACGGGACCGTACGCGATGCCGAACCTTTTGGTGGGCAGGCGTCCGGATTTCTCGATGAACTGCTGAACCGGATAATCCCAAAGGTCGAATTATCGCTCCCACTGCCGCCCACCTGGCGCGGCATTGCCGGCTACTCGCTCGCGGGCCTCTTCGCGCTCTGGTCCCTCTGGCAAACCGACGCCTTTGACCGCATCGCGAGCGCATCGGGGTCGCTATGGTTTCCCGACTATGTCGATCGCGCCAGCACGGCGCCATTTGCCGGCAGCCCACAAGCTGTCTATCTGTCACTCGGCAAAAAAGAAACCAAGACGCCCAACCGCATGATGAGACACGTACTCGACGACACGCGCGCAATGGAAGAGCTACTCATCGAGCGCGGCATTCCAACAACGCTGGAGCTCAACCCCGGCAATCACTTTGCCCAAACCGACTTGCGCATGGCCCGCGGCATCCACTGGATACTGACGCATTAAAAATGGTGCCCACGCGCATATACGCATGGGCACCATATCTTGTTTTAGCTGAACGCAGCTGCTACTCAGCAGCCTCCTCAAGCTCGGAGACATCAAACTCAAAATCATTGCCGGGCAGAATCGCGTTGAGCACGATACCCACCAGCGAGCCCACGGCAAGGCCGGAAAGCGAAATCGTCACGCCGCCCAACTCCAGCACGATGGCACCGGCGGTGCTGTACGCAATGCCGAGCGAAAGCACGAGCACCAGAGCCGCCACCAGCACGTTGCGGTTGTTCTGGAAATCGACCTGGTTCTCAATGAGGTTGCGTACGCCCACGGCACTGATCATGCCGTAGAGCACGAGCGACACGCCGCCGATAACGCATGCCGGCATGGCGGCGATTACGGCAGCGAACTTGGGGCAGAACGAAAGCACGATGGCACAGCACGCGGCAATGCGAATCACGCGCGGGTCGAACACACGCGTCAGGGCAAGCACGCCGGTGTTCTCGCCATACGTGGTGTTGGCCGGAGCGCCAAAGAGCGAAGCCAGAATCGTGGCAAGGCCGTCGCCGAGCAGCGTGCGATGCAGGCCAGGATCGGCGATGTAGTTACGCTCGCAAGTGGAGCCGATAGCCGAGATATCACCGATATGCTCGATCATGGTCGCAAATGCCAGCGGCATGATGGTGATGATGGCCGTCGTGGCAAGACCGCTATCGAACTGCGGCCCAAAGAGCGCAAACACGGTGTTGTCCCACACGATGGGAAGACCGACCCACGGCGCGGCGGCAACGCCCGAGAAATCAACCTCGCCGAGCGCGGCGGCAACGGCATAGCTCACCACAACGCCCAGCAAAATCGGCACTATCTTAACCATGCCACGGCCCCAGATGTTGCAGATGACGATCACTGCCACGGCGATAACGGCGACGAGCCAATTGGTCTGGCAGTTGGCAATGGCGGAGCTTGCCAGGATCAGACCGATGGAAATGACGATGGGGCCCGTCACCACCGGCGGGAAGAAGCGCATGACGCGCTTAGCACCAAACGCACGGAAGAGCGCCGCCAGCACCGGGTAGAGCAATCCGGCGCAGGCAACGCCCAGACAAGCGTAAGGCAATAACTCGGCCTCGCCGTTGGGCGCGATTGCGGCATAACCGGCAATAAAGGCAAACGATGAGCCCAAAAATGCCGGCACCTTACCGCGCGACAGGAAGTGGAACAGCAGCGTGCCCAAGCCGGCAAACAAAAGCGTCGCCGAAACCGAGAGGCCGGTGAGCACGGGCACCAGTACCGTGGCACCAAACATGGCAAACAGGTGCTGCAGACCGAGCAGGAACATGCGCGGGCGGCCGAGCGACGATGCATCGTAGATGGCATCGGTGGCGGCGGGCGTCGAGGATTGGGACATGGATGTCCTTTCGAATGGAAGGGCGATCGGGCATATCGGATAACCTGCCTGAACGATATGATCCGAACCATTGTACGCGATACGCCACGTCTCGCACGCGCCGCCACCTGCAAACGCTAGCGCTATTTCCAAACGCGCTCGGCAATGCGCTTGACCAGCGCGATCTTTGCCCATTGCTCGTCCTCGGTCAGCTTGTTGCCAATCTCGCAGCTGGCAAAGCCGCACTGGGGCGACAGATACAGGTTCTCGAGCGGAACGTACTTTGCTGCCTCGTGAATACGCTCGACGATGGCATCCTCGTCCTCAAGCTCAGCGGCCTTGGTGGTCACCAGGCCCAACACGACCTTCTTGCCAGGGGCAACATACTTCAGTGGCTCAAAACCGCCGGCGCGCGGCGTATCGAACTCCAGGTAAAATGCGTCGACATCCTCGTTTGCGAACAGGTACGGCGCGATGGGATCATAACCGCCCTCGAAGGCATAGGTAGAGTGGTAGTTACCACGGCACACGTGCGTGTTGATAACCAAGTCGTCGGGCTTGCCCTCGATGGCGGCGTTGTTGAGCGCCACGCCCAGCTCGCTTACCTTTTGCAGGTCGACCGGACTCATGCCGGTTTTGGCGACAAAGTCGGTATCGCAGTAGATGCCCCAAGTGCAGTCATCAAACTGGATGTTGCGGCAGCCTGCTGCGTACAGGTCGGCG
The DNA here is from genome assembly GCA_902494375.1 of uncultured Collinsella sp. Classification (GTDB taxonomy): domain Bacteria; phylum Actinomycetota; class Coriobacteriia; order Coriobacteriales; family Coriobacteriaceae; genus Collinsella. The sequence continues at coordinate 4,061 of CABUTL010000083.1, read as the reverse complement.
ATCACCGTGCGATAAGCGGCTGCAATGGCGTCGGCAAGTTCCTCATCGGTCTTGTAGACGGCGCGCAGGCTTTCCTGCTGGCCGTCGCAGCGATCGAGCGTGACCTCAGAGAACGTCTGGATCGGCGCCGGGATGGTCTGGCGTGCAACGTGGCCCTCGCCCTCAAGTGCCTTGACAAACTTAAAGTGCTCGACGAAGGGGTGGCTCTCGCCGCTGATGGGGCCGGTCACCACGGCGGTATCGGCCGTGGTCTCCTCGTCATGGAACATATAGCCCGTGCGTGAGGCGCGGCGCTCAATGCCGTTAAGGCCCCACATAAAATCGAGGTGCCAGTAGCTGCGGCGAAACTCGCCATCGGTGATGACCTGCAGGCCGGCGGCCTTTTGCTTTGCCACCAAATCGCGAATGGCATCGTCCTCGACGGCCTTAAGCCCCTCGGCATCAAGCGCGCCTGCCGCATAGGCAGCGCGGGCGTCCTTTACGGCCTGCGGACGAAGAAAGCTGCCGACGATATCGGCGCGAAACGGCGCGTTCGGTTGAATCGAAGTGCTCATAGATATCTCCCTTTGCATTGGTTGCTTTACTGGGACAGAGTATGAGCGCTCATACGGCCATCGTAAAATATATGTTTATAACAGTTTGATATAGATGCTTCCTATATCAGTTTGGACTGTGATAAAGATATTTGACCCGTGCAGAATGCAGCAGTCTATATGTGCTGACGAATCGCGTCGATATAGGCCTGCCCGTAGCGCGTGAGTGTCGTGTTCTTGCGCGTGATGACGCCGATCTCCATGTACTCGTCTACATCGAGCGGAATCGAGATAATACCGGGGCCGTTAAGTTCATGGCTGATCACACCCGAACACACCGTGTAACCGTTAAGGCCCATGACCAGGTTGAACAACGTCGCACGGTCACGCACGCGGATATTCTTGCGGCGCTCAAAGGTCGAGGTCAGCTCCTCGGAATAGTAAAACGAGTTGTAGCTGCCCTGCTCGTAGGACAGGAACGGGTAGTCTTCCAAATCCTCGAGCGTCACGCTCGAGCGGTCTGCCAAAGGATGGTCGGCACACACAAAGACGTGCGGCGCGGCGCAGAAGAGTCCCTCGAATACGAGCTCGTTGGCGGCGAGCATGCGCTCGATAACCTCGCGGTTATGCTCGGATAAGTACAGGATGCCCAGTTCGCTTTTCATATGTGCGACGTCCTCGATAATCTCGTGGGTTTGCTCCTCGCGCAGGGTAAAGTCGTAGCGCGCGGCATCGAACTCACGGATCACATCGACAAACGCATTAACGGCAAAGGAATAATGCTGGCAGCTCACACTAAAGTGCGGCACCTGCTCGGATGCGCCCTTGTACTTGCCCTCGAGCAGGTCGGCCTGGTCGAGTACCTGGCGCGCATAGCCCAAGAAGGTCTCGCCTTCCTCGGACACAACGACGCCCTTGTTAGTGCGCTCAAAGATGTGCACACCCATCTCGTTTTCGAGATCGCGAATCGACGCGGTAATCGAAGGCTGCGACACAAAGAGCCGGCGCGAGGCTTCGGTGATGCTGCCGCATTCGGCAACTTTGACGACATATCTGAGCTGCTGGAGCTTCATGGCTGTCTCCCTAGACGTTCGTGACGTCGAAACCCGTCGCATCCATCTGACGCATAAACGGCGGCATCTCCCCCGTCGCGGCGCAGGCGGCAATCTGATGCAGAGCCCCGGCAACCGCATCGTCTGCCGCAGCGCCGATATGCCAGCGCGCGGCAGCCGTGACAGCCTCGTTGGCATTGGCGACTGCAACGGAGTTGGGAACGGCGTCGATCATGGGCAGGTCGTTATCGGAATCTCCGAATGCGGCCATCTCGTCGGGCGTCAGGCCCAAAGCGCGCGCCAACTCCAGCGCAGCGCAGCCCTTATCCCAACCAGCCGGAAGGATGTCAAACAGGCGCACGCGGTTGTTGGGAAACACGAGCGAGAGTTCCGGCACCTCAACGGCAACGCGCTCGCGTAGCTCCGCGAGCTCCTCACGTGAACGGGCGCTCCAAATATTCGCCTTAAACACCGGCGCGTCATCGACGACGGGACGGCACGGGGCCTCTTCGCCTTTGAGCCACGCGTTGCCGCCCGACTCCATGGCGCGACGCACGCGCTCGGGATCGCTCGTCACGCAGCAGGCATCGTTACCCCAAAAGTCATCACCCAGGCTGTAGACCTTCAGATAGGTATCGTCGGTCTCTTGCTCGAGGTAATCGGCCAGACGCGTCAGGGCTTCGTTGTCGGTCGCGCGCGAAGCGACCACCTGACCGTCGACAAACATTACCTGGCCGTTACAGAACGCGCCAGTCGAGAAGCACTCAGCGCGATTGCGGAACATCCAGCCCATCGCGGACGGCTGACGGCCCGAAACCGGGCCAAAGTGCAGACCAGCCGCCTGCATGGCATGAATGCCCTCGATGGCGTAGTCGCTGGCACCGTCATGTCCAGCCGGAATCAGCGTATCGTCCATATCGGTCAGCACAAGTTTGATCATAGAGTCCCCCAGTCATTTTCACCGTATCCATTGTAACGGTGCGCTAGTATAGGGAACAACAGATTCGATGCGGGAGTGCCGGCGGTGCAGACCACAAGGCTGAGAGGGCATGGGGCCCAATCCTTTGAACCTGTCAGTTAATGCTGGCGTAGGGAGCATGCCGCCTTTACAGGGGCGCTGTCTATGCACAGCGCCCCTTTTCTATGCCAAGGAGGCATGTGCAGTGATTGATTCGGAACAGCTTAAGCAACATATGGTCAAGGCCGTGGAGGAGATTCGCGCCACTAATCCGATGGCCGGCTCCATCACCAACACGGTGACGATTGACTTTGTCGCCAACGCACAGCTCGCCGTGGGCGGATCGGCCGCCATGGTCTATCTGCCCGACGAGGGCGAGGCGCTCGTTGCCGGCGGCGGCGCCGTCTATCTCAACATGGGCACGCTCTTCCCCATCTACGAGCAGACGATTCCCCGCGCGGCCAAGGCGGCACACGACGCCGGCAAGCCCTGGGTGCTCGATCCGGTGGGCCTGGGCATCGGTAGCCTGCGCACCCAGTTGGTAAACGAGCTCAAGCAGTACAAGCCCGCCATCGTGCGCGGCAACGCCTCCGAGATCATCGCGCTCGCCGGCCTGTGGGGTCTTGAGGGCGAGGCGGCCGATCTGAGCCGCGTACGCGGTGTCGATACCACCGATACCGTCGATGCCGCCCGCGATGCTGCCGTGGCGCTTGCCCGCTACACCGGCGGCGCCGTGGTGGTCTCGGGCGAAGTCGACCTGATTACCGACGGCACGACCGTGGCCAAGTCCCACGGCGGCAGCCCGCTCATGTCCAAGATCACCGGCTGCGGCTGCTCGCAGGGCGGCGTGCTGGCCGTGTACGCCTGCGCCGCCGACCCGTTTACGGCAGCCGTCTGCGGCACCGCCGCCTACAACGTGGCCGGCACGCGTGCCGCCGCTGTCGCCGATGCCCCGGCAAGCTTTAAGGTCGCCTTTATCGACGAGCTCTACCGCGCAACCGCCCAGGACATCGCCGATAACCGACTCGAGCTCGAGGAGGCATAAGCTATGTCCGAGCCCGCAACCAATGCCGGCATGAACACGCTCGTCGCCGTGGCCATTGCCCCGTGCGGCACCGGCGATGAGCTCTCCGCCGAGGTCGCCGAAGTCGTGCGCGTCATTCGCGAGAGCGGCCTGCCCAACCGCACCACCTCGATGTTCACCGAGATCGAGGGCGACTGGGACGAGGTCATGCAGGTCGTGCGCGACGCAACCTTTGTGTTGGCGAGCAAGGGCATCCGCACCGAAGTCGTGCTCAAAGCCGATATTCGGCCCGGATTTACCGACACCATGACTGGCAAGCTCGAGCGTATGGAAGCACAGATCAAGAAGCAGGAGGAAGCACGATGAGCACCCGCGACAACCTTGATATCTCGGCTTATCTGGTACTCGGTCCCGAAAACACCCTCGGACGCCCCGTGGGCGATGTGGTGGCCCAGGCGCTCGACGCCGGCTTTACCTGCATTCAGGTGCGCTCC
>CABUTL010000082.1 GCA_902494375.1 uncultured Collinsella sp. | reverse complement strand
CCGGGATAGAGGGTCAGGTTGAGGTCGTGGACGGCGCCGCCGCCATTGGGATAGGCAAACTCAACGTGATCGAAGGCGAGCACGGGCTCGGCGTCCTTGGCGTGCGGGCGCAACGACGGTGCGTGCGGTGAGCCGGCGGGTGCCTGAGTGTCGCTGTTTGCGTGTGCGGGGTCGACGATGCCCGTAATCAGGCGCTCGGCCTCATCAACATCCAAACAGGGAGTGCCGCTGGCCAGGCCATCGGCCTCGAGGCTGTTGAAAATGCGCGTGACACGCGGGCAATCGACGCCGATGGCGCGGAGCTCATCGGTGTGCGCGAAGACCTCGTGCGGCTTGCCCTGTAGCGCGATTTCGCCATGATTGAGCACGAGCACGCGGTTGCAATACTCCGAAAGCAGGGCGACTTTTTGCTCAACGACAACGATGGTGATGCCGAGTGCACGGTTGGCCTCACGCAGGGTCTCGAAGACCAGCGTGGAGCTGGCGGGGTCGAGCGCCGCGGTGGGTTCGTCGAGCACGAGCACGCGCGGACGCATGGCGAGGATGGCGGCGATGGCAACCTTTTGCTTTTGGCCGCCCGAAAGCGTGGGGATCTCGCGGTCGCGCAGGTCGCTGATACCGACGGTCTTAAGCGTCTCGCTCAAGCGCTGCTCGATCTGGTCGTGCGGAACGCCAAAGTTCTCGAGGCCAAAGAGCATTTCGTCCTCAACGACCGAAGCGACCATCTGGGTATCGATGTCCTGCAACACGCTGCCGACGATCTGCGATATGTCGGTGAGCGAGACCTCGCAGGTGTCGTGGCCGTCAACTAACACGGAGCCATAAAAGGCGCCGGTGTAGTGGTGAGGTACGGCGCCCGACAGACAGGCGGCAAGTGTGGACTTACCGTCGCCCGAAGGCCCGATAATGCCGATAAAATCTCCCCTGTTCACGCCGAGCGAGATATGCTTAAGCGCCTGCTCGGTCTGCGTGCCATAGGAGAACGAGACATCGTCGACGTTGATGATCGTTTCCATGGATACCTTTCATAGTCATTGGGGACGTTCTTACATGACTAGTCGTTTAGGAACGTCCCCAAAAGCTCGTTGTTTGGGACAGTCTTTGGTGGTGAAGTACGGAGGCGGCTTTACGAGGTGCCCCAGGTTGGCGCGAAAGAGGAACGAAGCGTACTTGGGTACGCGAGCGACGAATGAACGCCAAGATGGGGTGGCTCGTAAAGCCGGGCAGGTTAGTTGAGCTTAAGGGACTTCTGGATGGGCAGGTAGAGAGCGCCGACCAGGATGGCGTTAAAGACGGCGGTCATGGCGACGACGGGCAGCATGGCAGCGGCGAGCTCGCTCACCACGCCGAGCATGGCCATCTTGATGACCATGAAGATGACGCCCGAGACAAAGGTGGTCACGAAGGCTGCGACGATGGCGACGGCGGGCTTAACCTGGCCGTCCTTGGCGGCAGCGTTGACAATGACGGCCATGAGCATGGCAGCGATGCCCTCGGCGGCAAAATCGACAAACGGCGAGGTGGTGGTGATCTGGATCACGGCGGCCGAGATCAGGCCGATGACGAGTGCCTGACCGATGTTGGGGCGCACGACCAGGATAGTGAGGCAGAAGGCCGAGATAATGAACTCGGGGCTGATCATACCGCCCGAGATGCCGGAGATAGCCTTGCCGACGGTGAAGTTGAGGATGAAGCCAGCGGCAAGCAGGATGGCGAGCAAGACAAGGGCACGGACGTCGAGTTTGCCGCGGTCGGCGGTCTGGACGGTGCGGGGCTGGGCGGTGGTGGTGTTCTGAGACATGGTGAAAATCCTTTCGGAGGGGAAGTGAAAGAGAAGAAAGCGGAGGCGCGCGATGCGAATGCGATCGGGCTCGAGATAGAAAAAGGCCCCCGGTCGAAACCGGAGGCCTTCTAATCACCTAGAGCGCAAAAACAGGTGTGAGGGACTCACCGTCGACCGATCGTATTCGCATCACGCCACCACCAGTTGTTGAGAGACTTCATCGTGTTCTTCATGTTGGTGGCTCCTTTCGTGATGCCGTGGCGCGGTCGCACCTAGTTGCTGTTGCGCTGCACTATAGCACAGCGAAGTGTGTGCAGGGAATCTTTTTTGAAAAGATTTCGGCGATGTTTCCCGCCGGTCGAATGGGTGGCTGGGCGGGCGGGCGACCTTGGCCATCCCGCCCGCGCCTTAAGGTGGGGGTTCTTAGGCCTTCTTGCGACGATAGAGCACGAAGCCGCAGACGCCGATGATGACGACGGCGCCAACGGCCATGGCGGCCATGTTGTTGCCCTCGGACTTCTCTTCGGTGGCCTCTTCCTTCTCGACCTCGGGCTCGGCTACGTCCTCATCGGAGAGGGCCTCGTCGGCGTAGGTGATGGACTTGACCAGGCAGTCGTTGTCGGCATCGTAGTCGCTCGGGACGAACTCCTCGGAGAAATCCTCCTCCTTGAGGTAGTCGCGCATCTCCTCGAGCATGGCCTTGCACTTGAGGTAGGTGTTTTTGGTGGCAGCCTTGCCGGCCTTGTTGGCCAGGGCGGTGCGGGCCTCGGTGTTCTCGGCGGCCTGCATGGCCTCGTCGACGGTCAGGTTCTGCTCGATGAGTTCCTTCTGCAGCGCATCGAGGTAGGCGCGGACGCCGGTAGCGCAGTGGTCGCGGTTCTCATAGGCGAGCGTGTTGATGTCCATGAGGACGTAGTTGATGGAGTTCTTGGGCTCCTCGTTGTTCACGACGTCTTCCTCTTCGCAGTGATCGAAGGAGACATCCTGATCGCTAAAGTAGGGGCTGACCTCGGTGAGCAGTGCAGAGTAGAGGGGGATAGCGACGGAGAACTCGGCGTTGGAGAGCATCTCCCACTGGATGGTCGCGATCTCGGGATCCATGCCGTGACGAATCTGGAAGGTGTGGATCTCGGTGTTGCGGTTGGAGCCGATGGCATAGGCGCCGTCGGTGTTGGCGTTGAGGCCGGCGACATTCTCGCCGCGGGCGGCGAAGGAACGGATCATCTCGAAGGTGTTCCAGTCGGACTTGCCGGGCTGGAAGAACAGCGGCTGCATCTCGTGGACCAGGGCGCCGGTCGTGGCGCGAGCATCTTCACGCTCGTCCTTGACGATCTCGTAGTCAGTGCCTTCAGCCAGCGGGGCCATGAAGTAATCGCGACCCTGGATATAGCGCGACCACTGGTGCATACCGGCCTCGCCGATCTCCTCGCCGTAGGTTTTGGCGACGTCGAACTTGCCGTCGGTGTACTCGGCAAAGCCCTTCTCCTTGGGCATGGACTCGATGCCCTCGGAATGGAGACAGTTCTCGGTGTCATCGAGGTCTACGTTATAGGTGAGGTTGCCGATGTTGGGGTTGAGCGAGGCGATGTCATCGGCGAGCTTCATAGCAATCCACTGATGGCCGGAAAGCGCGGCGAACAGCCAGGTCTCGGTGCTGTCGGCGATGATGATCTGGTCGTTGGAGCAGACGCCCTGCTCGTCGATCAGGCTGCCGATGAGCTCGACGCCCTCGCGGGCCGTGGCACTCTCGCCCAGGATGACGCTGGCATAGCTGTACTCGCCAATGCCAGTCTCCTCGGTGATGGGATCGGCCTCTTCGGCCTTCTCGTTATAGGAGGTGCTCAGCGTGGCAGAGCAGGAAACGCCCTTCTCGTTGATGCCAGCCTCGGAATATGCGTCGTAGCGATCTTCCCACTGAGAGGGGTTGTCGCGAACGAAGGTGTAGCGGTAGGTTGCGCCCTTGGACTTGTACTCAAAACCGGACTCGACCGAGGTGTACTTGTTGCCGTCCTTGTGTGCGGGCTCAATGCCAAAGTGCTTGACATAGCGCGGACCGAAGTCCTCGGAACGGCCGTAGTACGTGTTGCCGTCTGCCGTAAGCTTGCTGCCCATGTAGATCTGGGTGCAGGCGAGCGCCGAAGTCGGCATGGCCATGATGGCCGCTGCTCCAAACGCAAGGCCGCAGCCGAGCTTTTTGAGCGTGTTGACAGGATGAGTAAACCTCATGATCCCTCCCAACCGTTGAAACCCCGCGGAACCGTGCAGGATTTCAGCTAATAAATACATCTATTAGCCTATCGGAAGTCTAAATAGTATTCATCTATTTCGATGAAATACTCGATGAGCGTCCTAAAATATGCGATGAGCGGACAAGAATACTCATTATCTAGCTTTAGTTAAATAAAGACGCCCTGCAATTACTGTATCTGAATAAAGCGCCTTGCACGGGGCACAAAGAAAAATCCCCCGCTGTCTGGCAAATGCATAAACAACGGGGGAGACGATAATTGGATGAATATCATACCAATGTGGAATTACTTCTTCCGGCGGTGGATCACGTTAATCGCATAGCCGACGAGCATGGCCAAGACGATGACGATAAAGCCAATCAGGGGGTTGTCGTTCATGGGGTCCTCCTATTTTCCGAGCGGGGAGAATTCGTCGACGATGAGATCGAGGCATTGCGGAAGCGCGCGGGCACCAAAGACGCCCGAGTTGCTGGAGATGATCTCGCCATCGAACTGCATGCCCAGCGACGGCGTGCAGGTGATCTTGGCTTCCTTGGTCTGGATGATCTTGAACTGCGGACGGCCGAGCACCTTGCCGGCGGGGTCGAGTGCGGCGGTGATCACGGTGGGCAGGAGCTGGACGGTTTTTACGGGCTCGATGACCGCGATGTCGACCATGCCGTCGTTCATGCGGCAATCGGGGAACAGGTTGATGTCGTTTTGAATGACCGAGGTGTTGCCGGCCATGCAGCAGATGCCATCGAGCTCCTCGACAATGCCGTCATGCTCAATCGTAAAATGCGCCACCGTGGGGTTGGGTGTGGCGAGCGCCGACAGGAAATAGGCGATCTCGCCGATGTCGTTTTTGGCGGGGGCGGCCTTCATCATGATCTCGGCGTCGAAGCCCGAGCCGGCGATGATGATAAAGCCGTGGCGCTTCTCGTTGCCGTTCTCGTCGAGCCAAAAGAGCTCGCCCATGTCCACTTTGACCGTGCGACCGGCGCGGCAAGCCTTGGCAAGCGCCGCTGCCTCGGGGGCATTACCGATGTTGTTAAAGAACAGGCAGGCTGTGCCGGAGGGGAAGACGAGCGTGGGGACACCGCACCCGCGCATCTGGTCGAGCACGTTGGAGACGGTGCCGTCGCCGCCCGAAACGACCACGCGATCAAACTCGCGCACGTCTGCCACGGCGTCCTCGGGTTCCATGCCATCGCCGATAAAGCGCATCACGACCTCGTCGCCGCCCTGCGCGAGGGCGTGCGTGAACGCGTAGATTTCATCTGAGCTGGGGCCCGATGCCGGGTTGTGGATGATAAGGCAGCGCATACTTACGTTCCCGTTCTGTGACTAACCGAGTATAGTTGTAGGGCAATGCCGATATCCTACCCGTGTTTTTCGGGCCTAACCTTATTCGATGGGTTGATATGTACATTTCCACACATCAGGCTCTGCTCGACTTTTGCCAGCGCGCCCGTGAGTTTGACGCGATTGCCGTCGATACCGAGTTTTTGCGCGAGCGCACGTTCCACCCGCGCCTGTGCTTGGTTCAGATTGCCACCCCTGCCGAGAGCGTCGCGGTCGATCCTTTGGTGATCGACGACCTGTCGCCGCTTGCCGAGCTTATGGCCGACGAGAGCGTGACTAAGGTCTTCCACGCCTGCTCGCAGGATATGGAGGTCATGCTCCATACCGTGGGCGTGCTGCCGCGTCCCATTTTTGACACGCAGGTGGCCGCCGCCTTTTTGGGCGAGCGCCAGCAGATTTCCTACGGCGCGCTCGTGCAGACGTTTTGTGGCGTCTCATTGCCCAAGACCGAGTCGCTGACCGACTGGTCGCGCCGCCCGCTGACTGATAAGCAGGTCGAGTACGCGATCGATGACGTCAAGTACCTGATTGTCGCCTATACCGAGATGATGAGTCGCCTGCGCGAGCTGGGCCGGGTGGACTGGGTGCTCGACGAGTTGCGTCCGCTGGCCGACGAGTCGCACTACCGCGCCGACCGCCATGAGGCATTCCGCAAGGTCAAGCGCATCAACTCGTGTAGCCGCCATCAGCTGGGTATCGCGCGCGAGCTTGCCGCTTGGCGCGAGGACCGCGCCGAGCGCCGCAACATCCCGCGCAAGTGGGTCATGTCCGACGATACGCTGCTGGCCCTGGTTAAACGTAATCCCGTTCGTGTTGAGGAGTTCCGCAGCATTCGCGGTACCGACCAGCTGGGGGAGCGCGACGTGGACGGCGCGCTCATGGCCATTAAGCGCGGTGCGAGCTGCCCACACGATCGCCTGCCGCTCATGGTGCGCGGGCACCGTCAGATTTCGCCGGAGTTGGAGAGCGTGACGGACCTGATGTATGCGCTCATTCGCCTGGTTGCCGAGCGCTCGGGCGTGGCGACCTCGGTCATTGCCTCGCGCGATGACCTGGCCGATTACATCGAGCATCCCGAGCAAAGCCCCCTGCGCGAAGGTTGGCGCTTTGAGCTTGTGGGTTCGCGTTTGGACGATTTGCTCTCGGGCAATATGGGGTTGACGGTCAAAGATGGCAAAATTGAATTGCTATAGGTATATAGTTACGCGGTTTTACCAAACCGCGTAACAGCTCGACGCTGCAAACGGCCGAGAGCGGCAATCTGACGTTCAATCGT
>CABUTL010000081.1 GCA_902494375.1 uncultured Collinsella sp. | reverse complement strand
GTGCCGCCGTCGAGGAGGCCTCTCGCGAGTCCACCGGTCGCCGCAAGAAGCGCAAGGAGAAGCGCGAGCGCGAGGCTGCCAAGGCTCAGGAGGAGCGCAAGATAGAGGAGGCGCTGGCCCAGGGCGTGAACCCCGAGGACCTCGACGCCATCAAGGTCTCCCAGGGCGTTACCGTCCAGGAGCTTGCCGAGGCGCTCGATGTTCCGGCCAACGACATCATCAAGCGCCTGTTCCTGCTGGGCACGCCGCTCACGATGACGCAGTCCATGTCCGACGACCTTGTCGAGCTCGTTGCCGACGACCTGGGCCGTCAGATTAAGATCATCACCCCCGAGGAGGAGAACACCTTCTCGTTCTACGACGATCCCGCCGACCTTAAGCCGCGCGCCCCGGTCGTCACCGTCATGGGCCACGTCGACCACGGCAAGACGTCGCTGCTCGACGCCATCCGTCACACCGGCGTCGCTGCCGGCGAGGCGGGCGGCATTACGCAGGCCATCGGCGCTTCGCAGGTCATGATCAACGATCGCAAGATCACCTTTATCGATACCCCGGGTCACGCCACCTTTACGGCTATGCGTGCCCGTGGCGCCAAAGTGACCGACATCGTCATTCTGATCGTGGCCGCCGACGACGGCGTCATGCCCCAGACCGTCGAGTCGATCAACCACGCCAAGGCTGCCGGCGTACCCATCGTCGTCGCCGTCAACAAGATCGATAAGCCCGGCGCCAACCCCGACCGTGTGCGTCAGGAGCTCACCGAGTACGGCGTCATCCCCGAGGAGTGGGGCGGACAGAATATGTTCGTCAACATCTCGGCCAAGCAGAAGATCGGTATCGACGACCTTCTGGAGACCGTGCTGCTCCAGGCCGATGTACTCGAGCTCAAGGCCAACCCGGACACCTTTGCCTCCGGCAACGTCCTCGAGGCCAAGCTCGACAAGGGCCGCGGCTCGGTCGCTACCGTGCTCGTGACCCGCGGTACCCTGCACGTGGGCGATACGCTGGTCGCCGGCCTTACCTACGGTCGCGTCCGCGCCATGCTCGACCCCAAGGGCCGTGCCGTCACCGAGGCTGGTCCCTCCGACGCCGTCGAGATCCTGGGCCTGCAGTCCGTGCCCAACGCCGGTGACGAGTTCCGCGTGTTCGAGGACGAGCGCGAGGCTCGCGCCCTTGCCGACGAGCGTTCGCTGAAGGCCCGTATCGAGGAGCAGAGCCGCGTCAAGCACGTCACGCTCGAGAACCTCTTCGAGACCATTGCCGACGCCGAGGTCAAGGAACTCAACCTGATCATCAAGGCCGACGTCCAGGGTTCCATCGAGGCTCTTCAGGACTCGCTCGACAAGATGGATCAGTCCGAGGTCCGCATCAACACGATCCACTCCGCTGTCGGTGCCATCAACGAGACCGACGTCGTTCTGGCCGACGCCTCCAACGCCATCATCATCGGCTTTGGCGTTCGTCCCGACGGCAAGGCCCGCTCCGCCGCCGAGCGCGAGGGCGTCGAGATCCGTTGCTACGACGTCATCTACAAGTGCCTCGAGGACCTCGACGCTGCCCGTATCGGCATGCTCAAGCCCACCGAGGTTGAGGTCTCCACGGGCACTGCGACCGTCCTGGACACCTTCAAGGTGCCCAAAGTCGGCATCGCCGCCGGTGTCCGCGTCGAAGAGGGTGAAATCGCTGCGACCGATTCCGTACGCCTGGTGCGCGACGGCATCGTGGTCTTCAACGGTAAAATCGCTTCGATGCGTCACTACAAGGACGAGGCCAAGAGCCTCAAGAGCGGCTCCGAGGGCGGTATTGGCCTGGAGAACTTCCAGGACATCAAGCCCGGCGATCAGATCGAGGGCTACCGCATCGACCAGGTTGCCCGTACCGAGTAGGGGGTAGCGCTATGAAGCAAACGCAGGCAACCCGCCGTCTGGGCGAGCAGCTTCGCGAGAAGCTCGGTTATATCCTGCTCTTTGAGGTTTCCGATCCGCGTCTCGACCTGGTCACCTTGACCGCGGTCGAGGTCGCGGTGGACCGTTCGTTCGCGCGCGTGTACGTGTCGTGCGACGCGAGCCGCTACGACGAGGTCATGGAGGCGCTCGCCAGCGCCAAGGGTCGCATCCGTAGCCTGTTGGCCCGCTCGCTCGATTGGCGCGTCACGCCCGAGCTCGATTTTCGCATCGATCGCTCGACCGATGAGGCCGAGCGCATCACGCGCGCGCTGGAAAACGTTCCCGCCACGCTTGCGATCGAAAAGGACGAGGACGGCTATCCCATAGCGGATGCCGCCCAGGAGGCAGCTTTAGATGACTAATTCCGCCGACCTCGCCTCGTGCGAGTCTGCAGATATTCAGCGACGCATCCTCGAGCTCATCGAGGGTGCGTCCTCCATTGCGATTTCGGGACATACTTCTCCCGATGGCGATGCCTTGGGTTCCGTATTGGGTCTGGGCCTTTCGCTCATGAAGTTTTTCCCCAACAAGGACATTGCACTGCTGCTGGCAGACGATGACCCAGTTCCGCGCATCTACCGCTTTATGGAGGGTGCCGATCGTCTGGTGCCGGCATCTACGTACACCGGCAATCCGGACCTGTTCATCTCGGTGGACGTACCGGTCGTCGAGCGTCTCAATAATTCCGCCGAGGTGCTTCGTCGCTCCAAGCATGTGGTGTGTTTCGACCACCATCCGGCGCGTGAGGAGTTTGCCGAGCTCAGCCTGAGGCGCGTTGAAGCTGCAGCCTGCGCCATGATCATTGACCGTTTCTTGGACAATTGTGGCATTGTCGCCCGTGATGGCGTTGCGACCTGCCTGCTGTGTGGCTTGGTTACCGATACCGGCCGTTTCCAGTACCAGAATGCCGATGCTGCTGCGTTCCATGCGGCCTCGCGTCTGGTTGCCCACGGTGCCGATCCGGCGCGCGTTGCGCTCGAGGTCTACCAGAGCATGCGCGTAGAGTTTTTGCATCTCAAGTCCATCGTTATGGGCCGCATCAAGACAGTGGCGCACGGGCGCGTCGCGTATAGCTATGCCTATCAGAGTGACCTTGAGGCTTGCGGTGTCACCTCGGATGAGTGCGACGGCCTGGTTGACGTGGTGCGCTCGGTGATGGGCGTGGAGGTCTGCCTGTTCCTGAAGGGCATTGAGGGCGATACCAAGGTGCGCGGCAACCTGCGCTCCAAGGGCGACCTCAACGTGTCCGAGATCGCTGCTGCCTTTGGCGGAGGCGGACATCCCGCTGCCGCCGGTTTCTCCAACAACGGAACGATTCTCGAGACGCTTACCGTGGCACTTCCCATGCTGGCCGAGCTGGTGGGGGAGGATCCCGCTTCGGTGACCGTCGAGCTTTAAACTTTTTGGATGGTACATGGCTCGTCGTACGCCTTCTCAACTGAATATGCTGCTCGCCGTCGATAAGCCGGTGGGCTGCACGTCCCACGATGTGGTCTCGCAATGCCGACGCGCCCTCCATGAGCGGCGCGTCGGCCATGCCGGTACGCTCGACCCCATGGCGTCCGGCGTCATGGTGGTGGGCGTGGGCCAGGCCACCCGTCTGCTGGGTATGCTGACGCTCGATACCAAAAGCTACGTCGCCGACATCTCGTTTGGCGCCGAGACTAATACCGATGACGCGGAGGGTGAGGCCGTCCGCACGGTGGCTGTTGCCAACGAGCTCCGCGATCCTGCCTATGCCCGTGAGCGCTTGGCCGCCATGCTGGGTCCGCAGATGCAGGTGCCGCCGGCGTTTTCGGCTATCTCGGTCAATGGCGTTCGCGCCTACAAGTCTGCTCGCGCGGGTAATGCGGTGGACCTACCTCCGCGCCCCGTCGAGGTCTATGCCGCTGACCTGATCGCCGTGGGTGGCGAAGGTGATACGTGTGTGTGGACCGTGGCGTTCTCGGTGAGCAAGGGCACCTACATTCGTGCGCTCGCTCGCGACCTGGGCCGTGCCTGTGAGAGCGCTGCGCACATTTCCGCGCTGCGCCGCACGGCCTCCGGTGTTGTTTCCATTGGCGCCTGTCATACGGTGGAGGAGCTTTCTCCCGAGTCCGCCGCTGGCTTTGCCCTGGATCCCATCGCGGCCCTGGGCGCCACGCGTGTTGACTTGCCGGGCAATCTTGCCGACGACCTGCTCTGCGGCCGTCGCATTCCCGTTGAGCGTGCGCTTGCCGATTTCGATGTCTCGAAGGCGCTGTTTGCGCTGGTGCTCGATGGGGGACTCAAGGCGCTCGCCCGCATTGAGAGTGGCCGCTTTGTTATGGAGCACGTGTTTCCGCAGGCAATCGGCGGTGTTCGATGATGCTTTCCGCTCGCGAGCTCGCGCGTGTCTTTTTCGCGGGCGAGTCGGACGAGGCTCGCATCGTTGCTGCCGATAGGTTTGATGAGTGTGAGCACTTGGGTGCCGCATCGATTGCCATCGGCGTGTTCGATGGTGTGCACCGTGGACACCAGGAGCTCATTGCGGCGCTTGTCCGTGATGCCCGTGCCCATGGTTGCAAGGCGGTCGTGGTCACCTTCGATCCCGACCCGGACGTCGTGGTGAGCCCTTCGCCCGCTCAAAAATTGATGACGACGGCCGACCGTCTGCATGCCCTGGCTCAAACCGGGGTCGATGCGGTGGTGGCCGTTCCCTTTACGCCTGAGGTTGCGGCACTCGACCATGTCGGTTTTCTCGCACTGCTGTCGCGCGTGGTTAACATTCGTTCGATTCGCGTTGGTAGCGACTTTAGGCTGGGTCGCGGCGGTGCATCTGGTGTTGCCGAGATGCGCACCTGGGGTGCCGAGCGCGGTGTTGACGTGTATGGTCACGACCTGCTTTGCGAGGGCGGTGAGGCCATTTGCGCCACCCGCATCCGTCATGAGCTGGGACGGGGCCATGTGGAGCTTGCTGCTGAGTTGCTCGGCCGCCCGTATATGGTGCGTGGCGGTGTTATTCGTGGCCGTCACGAGGGTTCTGGCATGGGCTTTCCCACGGCAAACCTGCAAGTTCCCGACGGCATTCAGGTGCCTGCCGACGGCGTGTATGAGGGTCTGGTGCTGGTTGATGACACCGTGTGGCCCGCTGCCGTGAACGTCGGCCTGCCGCCGACGTATGCTGACGATGCCGCCTCGGCGCATCTCGAGGCCAACTTGATCGGGTATGCGGGCGACCTGTACGGCGCCTCCGTTTCGCTGGCGTTTACGCGCTGGCTGCGTCCCTCGCGCGTGTTCGATTCGCTGGATGAGTTGATCGCGACCGTCGAGGGTAATATCGAGGACATTCGTCACAACTTGGGTGAGCAGGGGGTGAACATCCGTGATTAGCGATGAGGAAAAAGACCAGGTACGCGCTGCGTCTGACCTGGTTGCCATCGTGCAGGAAACGGTTGAGCTCAAGCCCCGCGGCCATGAGTTTTGGGGTTGCTGCCCCTTCCATGGCGAAAAGACTCCGTCCTTCCACATTATCCCCGCCACGCAGGTCTGGCACTGCTTTGGCTGCGGCGAAGGCGGCGATGTCTTCACCTATATTATGAAGCGCGAGAACCTGAGCTTTCCCGAGTCAATCCGTTATTTGGCCGATCGCGCGGGTATTGAGCTGCATGACACTGGAGATCGCCGCGAGCGCGGTACCAAGCGTGCTCGAATCTACGATCTGTGCGCCGAGACCGCCCAGTTCTACCACACCATGCTCATGCGCGGTAAGGACGGCCGTCCGCGCGAGTACTTTGCCAGCCGCGGCATGGGTGGCGACGTCTGCCGCCGCTACTGCCTGGGCTTTGCACCGGGACGCAACGCGCTGGTGTCGCACCTGTCCCAGGCGGGTTTTACCCCGCAGGAGATGATCGACGCCAACGTGGCTGTGAGCCGCGGGCGCGGGCAGCTTGCCGACCGCTTTTACGACCGCGTGATGTTCCCCATCTTTGACGAGCAGGGTCACAACATTGCCTTTGGCGGTCGCATTATGGGCGACGGCCAGCCTAAGTATCTCAACACCGCCGAGACGAGCGTGTTCCATAAAAAACGAAACCTCTACGGCTTTAATTGGGCCAAGGAGTTTATCGTCGCGCAGGATACCGCCATCGTGGTAGAGGGCTATACCGACTGCATCGCCTGTTGGGAAGCGGGGATTAAAAACGTTGTCGCCACGCTGGGCACCGCGCTCACGGAGCATCACGTCAAGACGCTCACTCGCTTTGCCAAGCGCATCGTGTATATGTTCGACGGCGATGCCGCCGGACAAAAGGCCGCCCGTCGCGCGATTCAGTTTATCGAGCAGGATTCCATGGACCTGCGCTGCGTGGTGCTCCCCGACGGCAACGACCCCATGGAGTTCATCACCGCACATGGTGGCGAGGCACTGCAGACGCGCATCGACGCTGCCGAGCCGCTTATGGACTTTGTCTACCGTTCGCTGCAGGAGTCGAGCGACATCACCACGCCGGGCGGTCGCGCCAAGGCGCTGGAGGACGCGCTGACGCTCATCTATCCGCTTCGTGACAGCTATATGATCGATACGTACTTTATCCAGATTGCCGATCTGCTGGGTTTGGATCTGGAGACCGTGCGCGCG
Source organism: uncultured Collinsella sp. (assembly GCA_902494375.1). GTDB lineage: Bacteria > Actinomycetota > Coriobacteriia > Coriobacteriales > Coriobacteriaceae > Collinsella. Next base: position 140 of record CABUTL010000081.1, on the reverse strand, counting down.
AGCTCGGGCCGCGTGTTTCGCGATGTCGCCAAGCGCGAAGATGCGGAGCGCCGTCGCGAGCAAAACTATGAGCGCCAGAGGGCGCAGGCCGAACGGTCCGGCGGGACGGGCAGTCGGGCGTCGGGTTCTCGCGATGCCGG
>CABUTL010000080.1 GCA_902494375.1 uncultured Collinsella sp. | reverse complement strand
TGGCCCTCGTGGACCGCGCCGAGTGGTTTGAGCCCGCCTTTCTTGATGGCTTTGTCGAGGAGGCAATGGGTGTCCTGGCCCGCAGCGCGTTTGCCTCGACCCCAGAGAGAGGGTCGTTCATAGAGGAGGGCCTTTCTCGCCGCGTGGCCGCCGTCTCCTCCGTCATGGAGGCCCTGGCGTTCAGGCAGGCCTGGGGGTAGGACCTGGGGCGGGTTCCGTACGCAAAAAGGCCGCCACCCGGAGGTGACGGCCTTCAAAGTCCGGCTTCGCCCTTGGCGAGAAGGACTTACTTGTTCAGAGCGGCGTCCACGGCGACGGCGCAGGCGACGGTGGCACCGACCATGGGGTTGTTGCCCATGCCGATGAGACCCATCATGTCGACGTGCGCAGGCACGGAGGAAGAACCGGCGAACTGGGCGTCGGAGTGCATACGGCCCATGGTGTCGGTCATGCCGTAAGAGGCAGGGCCGGCGCCCATGTTGTCCGGGTGCAGGGTACGGCCAGTGCCGCCACCAGAAGCGACGGAGAAGTACTTCTTGCCAGCCTCGAGGCGCTCCTTCTTGTAGGTGCCAGCGACGGGGTGCTGGAAGCGCGTGGGGTTGGTGGAGTTACCGGTGATCGAGATGTCGACGTTCTCGTGCCACATGATGGCAACGCCCTCGCGGACGTCGTCGGCGCCGTAGCAGTTGACGGCGGCGCGGGGACCATCGGAGTAGGGGATGGTCTCGACGACCTTGAGCTCGCCCGTGAAGTAGTCGAACTGGGTCTTCACGTAGGTGAAGCCGTTGATGCGGGCGATGATCTGAGCAGCGTCCTTGCCCAGACCGTTGAGGATGACGCGCAGCGGCTTCTTGCGAGCCTTGTTGGCGTTCAGAGCCAGGCCGATAGCACCCTCAGCGGCAGCGAAGGACTCGTGACCGGCCAGGAAGGCGAAGCACTCGGTGTCGTCGGAGAGCAGCATAGCGCCCAGGTTGCCGTGGCCCAGACCGACCTTGCGGTCCTCGGCGACGGAGCCGGGAACGGTGAAGGCCTGGATGCCCTCGCCGATGATGGCGGCAGCCTCAGAAGCGGACTTGGCGCCACGCTTGACAGCGAGAGCGCAACCGAGGGTGTAGGCCCACTCGGCGTTCTGGAAGGCGATGGACTGGGTGTTGTTGACGATCTCACGCGGGTTGAAGCCCTTGTCGGTGCAGATCTGCAGAGCTTCCTCGAGGGAGGCGATGCCGTTGTCGGCGAGGCACTTGTTGATCTTGTCAGCGCGGCGCTCGTAACCTTCGAACGTAACAGTCATAGTTATTTCCCTCCCTTTCTACTCGTGAACCGGGAACACGCTGGCGACGGAGTGAGTCTCCTCGTCGGTGCGCGGGTCGATGTACTTGGCAGCGTTCTCCCACTGACCATAGTGGCCCATAGCGCCAGCGATGGCCTCCTCGGGGGTCTTGCCGGCCTTGACGGCGTCGGTGAACTTGCCGAGGTTCAGGAACTCGAATGCGATGATCTCGTTCTTGTCGTTGAGAGCCATGCGGGTGACGTAGCCCTGAGCGAGCTCGAGGTAACGAGCGCCCTTGGCCTTGGTGCCGAACATGGTGCCGACCTGAGAGCGAAGGCCCTTGCCGAGGTCGTCGAGGGAGGCGCCCACGGGCAGGCCGCCCTCGGAGAACGCGGTCTGGCTGCGGCCGTAAACGATCTGCAGGAAGATCTCGCGCATAGCAACGTTGATGGCGTCGCAGACGAGGTCGGTGTTGAGGGCCTCGAGGATGGTCTTACCGGGAAGGATCTCGGAAGCCATGGCGGCAGAGTGGGTCATACCCGAGCAGCCGATGGTCTCAACGAGGGCCTCCTCGATGATGCCGTCCTTGACGTTCAGCGTGAGCTTGCAGGCGCCCTGCTGAGGTGCGCACCAACCCACACCGTGCGTAAGACCGGAGATGTCGGAAATCTCCTTAGCCTGGACCCACTTGCCCTCCTCAGGGATGGGTGCGGGGCCGTGGTATGCACCCTTGGCAACGGGGCACATGTTCTCCACTTCCTGTGAGTACTGCATGCCTCTCCTCTCTATCGTGTTGGCGTCCCGTCTGGGGGTCGTGGCTGGCGATTGCCGGGCGACCCTTCGAAAGGGACATGACATGCAGCCCCTATAATACCGCGAAATGCACGGAATATTCGGCGAACGGCTCAGTTTTCGTAGCGGGAAGTCCGGAAGTTTTAATTGAAACGGTTTAACTCTATGTTCTGTGGTCGTGAACTTCCGTAGAGGGGGTCCTTCTTGGGCAAGCTTTTGGTCAGCTCTTGTAAGCGTTGCAGGGGTTGACCTGTTGCAACGGTGCCGTTCGCCGCCTGATTACTGCCTTTGGCCGCGCGAGTGTATTGTTTTGCGTGAATGTTTTGATGGCACGCTTCAATCGTGCTGTATTGGATGGCAAGCAGATCCCGGCGAAAGGAACGCCATGCAGCGCGTTTGGAGAACGGTTACCGGCTTTTACCATGTCTGTGCCCGCGGTACGGGCAAGCAGCTCATCTTTGAGGGCGATGAGGACCGGTGGGAGTTCTTGGAGCTGATGCGTGAGTGCTGCCGCAAGGCGGGCGTGACGGTTATCGCCTGGTGCCTTATGGGCAATCACGTGCGTCTGGTGCTTGCAGATTACGAGGACGCGATGAGCGCGGCGATGCACCGGCTGCTTTTGACGTACGCGCGGCGGTTCAATAAACGCACGGGGCGCACGGGCCATCTGTTCCAGAACCGTTTTGACCGGCGCTCGCTCGATACCGACTGGCAGGTGATGGAGGCTATTCGCTCCGTACACGCCGATCCGCAGGAGGTGGGCATCGGTCTCATTGAGCGTTATCCCTGGAGCAGCTTTGCGGAGCATTTGTGCGCTTACGACGGTGACGCGGCCGATGTCGCGAGGGGATTTTCTGATCCTTCTTGCGTGCTTGAGCTTTTTGGTTCTGCCGAGGGCTTTATTGCCTATTCGCTTTCGGCGCCCGACGGCAGTGAGCCAGCGCTGTGCGATATGAAAGAGACGGAGTGGGAACGCCACGCCTTTGCCAACAAGTTGGCGAAGCGCCTCGGGGTTCCGCTCAATGGGGTTAAAACTGCACCGCCGGCGCAGCGCGATACCGTTATTGTTGGATTGAACAATGCCGGCTTTACGGTGCGCCAGATTGAGCGGTATACCGGGATTGGCAAAAGTACCGTCTCTCGTATCGTGCGCGCCCGCGCGCGAACGGCGATGCGGGCTGGCGGAAACGTGGCGTAGGACTGCCTGTGCACCGCAGCTGGGGTCGCCCATATGCCACAACCATTGTTCTAAAAGCCTGGTACGGTAAATGCACTTCTTAATATGCATAGAAAAATCGCCATCTTGCATAAAATAACGGCTCGGTCCGGGTTTGCCCGTGCCTACCCCCGTCTGCGCCGTGCAAAAAACGGAGTTTTCAGCATCGTGTTGCTGTCGGCACCGCCGCAATCTTGCAACATACAGGTCCCGAAGCTATTGATTCCCGCCGTTGCGCCCCCCGAAGCACGTGCCTGCGTCCCGTCAGACCGCGATGCTTGTTCTAAAACACAATATATATGCGCCTAAAGACGTTGATTAACGCTTTCGATGCGTATACACACAGCTTGGCGTGCTGAATACTCGCAAAAATGCACGCCGCTCCCTATGGGGCCCGTCTGCGGCAGGCGCGAAGCGAGTCGGAGCTTCGCAGAACGGGGCTTGGCGCATTGCTTGGCGGGCCCGGGGCCCTGCCGCAGGCCTTTGGTGCTGTGGAAAACGCCCGTGCTCGCGTCTGGCTGTGTGGCAAATGTCAGACGGGGCGCCGGACGCGCGGACTTTGTGCGTTCGCGCTCATTAGGTAAAAACAGAGCCGCCCGTATCGGGCGGCTCGGCAATCAAAAACCTTGGATTCGGGGCATAAACTACTGGTTTGTTTGCCCCTCGAGCATGCCGTCGAGGGTGCGCCAGGCGAGCTCGGCGCATTTGACGCGGGCGGGCATGTGCGAGATATCCTGGAGCTGGGCGGCTTCGTCCAGGTCTTCCAGGTCCTCTTCGGAGAGCTGCTCGCCGCGGATCATGGCGAGGAAGAGCTCTGCCAGGCGGTGAGCTTCCTCGACGGTCTCGCCGGTGATGAGGTCGGCCATGATGTCGGCACTGGCCTGGCTGATGGCGCAGCCGTGGCCGGTAAAGGAGGCCTCCTCGATCACGCCGTTCTCGACGCGCAGCTGCAAGGTGAGCTCGTCGCCGCAGCTGGGGTTGATGCCGTCGTGCTCGTGCGTGGGAGCATCCATCTCGTACTTATAGTCGGGGTGCGAGTTGTGCTCCATAAATGTGGTGGAGGTGTACAGATTACCCATTGAACGTGCTCCAAACGTGATGCAGGCCGGCGATGAACTTGTCGATATCGGCCTTGTCGTTGTAGAAGGCCACGCTGGCGCGGCAGCAGGCAAGGTTTTCGACACCCAGCCAGGTAAGCAGCGGCTGCGCGCAGTGGTGGCCGGCGCGGATGCAGACGCCGTCCATGTCCATGATGCTCGCGACGTCGTGCGGGTGGATGCCCTTGACGTTAAAGCTCACAACTCCGTGGTGGTTGTCCCAATAGATGGAGCCGATGATCTGGATAAAGTCGAGCTGCATGAGCTCGCCCATCAGGTAGTGGACGAGTGCCTGCTCGCGGGCCTGGATGTTCTCGTAACCCACCGTGTTGACCAGGTAATCAAGGGCGGCGCCCGTGGCGAAGATGCCGGCGGCGTCCTGCGTGCCGGCCTCGAATTTCTCGGGAACGGGCGCCCAGACGGCGTCCTGCTCGGTGACCGAATCGATCATCTCGCCGCCGGTGAGCATGGGCGGCATGGCGTTGAGCAGGTCCATCTTGCCCCACAGCACGCCGATGCCCATGGGGCCCATGGCCTTGTGTGCGCTAAAGGCAAAGAAGTCGGCGCCCAGATCGGCCACGTTAACCGGCATGTGCGGCAGCGACTGCGCGCCGTCGACGACCAGATAGCCGCCATACTTGTGCACGAGCTTGCCGAGGTTCTTGACCGGGTTCTCGACGCCTAACACGTTGGAGACCTGACCCACGGCCAGAATCTTGGTCTTGGGACCTACTTTGGCCAGAACCTCCTCGGTCGTGAGCTGGCCGGTCTTGGTGGGGTAGAGATAGACGAGCTTGGCGCCGGTCTCGCGGCAGACCTGCTGCCACGGGATCAGGTTGGAGTGGTGCTCCATGATGGTGATGACGACCTCGTCGCCGGGCTCCAGCACCGTGGGCGCAAAGCTCTTGGCGACCAGGTTGAGCGACTCGCTGGTGTTGCGGGTGAAGACGACTTCGTTGGCCTGGGCGGCGCCGATGAGGTCGGCGATCTGCTGGCGGACCTTGGCGATGGCATCGGTGGCCTCGACGGACAGCGAATACAGGCCGCGCAGGGGGTTGGCGTTCATGCGCTGGTAGAAATCGCGCTCGGCGTCGAGCACACAGGCGGGGCGCTGCGCGGTGGCGGCACTATCGAGGAAGGCGATTTCGGGGTGCTGCTGGAACAGCGGGAACTGCGCCTTGTAGGGATTGGTCTCGATGTCCACGGTGGGCCAGCCGCGCGAAGCCTCGTCGCTGGCGTCGAGCTCCATGGGCTCCGGTGCGGTGCAGGTATCGCATTTAACGTGCTCGGTATCGATCATGCGAGCTCCTCTTCAAAGTTATCGATCAGGTTGTTGCCCAGGCGGACGATGGCGGCGCGGGTGCGCTCATCGGTGGCGGAAAGCGCGGCGTCCTCCAGCTTGGCGCGGATGAACAGATCCTCGGCGGCGATTTGGTCAAGGCCGCGGCAGGCGAGGTAGAACAGCTGCTCGTCGCGGACGTGGCCGATGGTGGCGCCGTGGTTGCCAGCGACGTCGTCCTCGTCGCATAGGATGACGGGGACGGTCTTGTTGTCGACGCCCTTGTTGGCCAAGAGCACCGTCTCGCGCTCGGTGCCGACGGCGCCCTTGCAGCCGTGCACGAGGTCGATGGTGCCGCGGTAGACCTTCTTGGACGTGCCGGTCAGCACGCCGTTGGCGTCGATCTCGCACTCGGTCTTGCGGCCGCGGTGGCGCAGCTCGTAGTTAAAGTCGCGCACCTGCTCGCGGGCGCCCAGGTAGTCAGTATCGATGGTGACCTTGGCGGTATCGCCCAGCAGGTCGCCGGCAAGGCCGGTGGCGCTGGCGCCGGCACCCAGGACGGTGTGCTGCACGTTGACGCGCGCGCCCTCGTCCAGGAACAGGCCGGTGTCGTCGAGCGCGATCCAGCTATCGTCGAGCGTCTGCGTGCAGGTCACGTTGACGGTGGCGTACTCGTGGGCGCACACGCGTAGCACGGATCCCACGACGCCTTGGCCGGCAACGGGAGAGTCCAGGGCAATAAGCAGATCGAGCGTCGACTGGGGACGGGCGACGACGTCGATGGCGGCGATGGCCGCGGCTGCATCGACACCGCTCACGCGCACGGTAACCGTGGCGTGCTTGTATGCGGGCACATCGATGACGATGCGCTTGGTGGCGTGGTCGGCCAAGTAGGTGTAGGCAGCCTCGCCCATGCCGGTCTCGAAGGCTTCAGCAGGGGAGAGCTCCTCCTCGAGCTTGATGGCACCGGCCTGGTAGATGGAGGTGGCGGGCACGTCAAGCTCGGTCTCGGGCGTGATGCGGGCGCGGT
>CABUTL010000079.1 GCA_902494375.1 uncultured Collinsella sp. | reverse complement strand
GTACGGCGAGCCCGCCGCGATAGGAGTCCAAAGAGCATGGCAGACGCAGAGAGCAACCTCGTTCCCTCCGAAGCAGCCGACCAGGTCGAGGTCGCGCTCGAGGAGCAGGCCGCAGCCGACGACGGCATCCTGTACCTCAACGAGTACCAATACGAAAACGACCTCGTCACCGACTTCGCCCGCCTGGTCGCCTCGCCCAGGCGTCGCGGCTCGCTGTATGTCGCCGCGGCAATTGCCGCGCTCATCGGCATCGGCATGCTGGTGGCCGGCGGCAACTGGATCAAGTTTGGCGTCGTCTTGATCGTATTCGGCGCCTTTTTGGCCTGGTGGAGCAAAAACCTGCACCACACCCTCGCCCGCGACTTTATCGACGCCGTTGAGGCCGACGAGTCCATGGGTGGCCGCTATCGCCGCGTCGCCGCCAACGAGGACGGCCTGATGGTTTGGGGCACGAGCGGCAAGTCGCAGTTCTTCCCGTTTGAAAAGCTCGACCACGTGCTCGACGGCGAGCGCATCTTTGTGGCCATGTTCGCCGACCAGGGCGTGACGATCCCTAAGGACACCTTTGTCCGCGGCGATGCCGAGCAGTTCGGTCCCTTCCTTAAGGCGCGCATCAACAAAAAACTCCGCATCGAGACCAAACGCAAGAAGATGAAGGCAGAAAAGGCCGCTGCCGAAGCAAAACAGGGCGACAAGCCCCAGGAGACCAAGGGCAAGCAGCGCAAGCAGAAGAAGAGCAAGAAGAAGCGGTAGGCCGGCCGACACCGAAGGCGCCTCGTCCCGCGCCCGATTCCGGGCCGGGGCGCCTGGAATCGGGCGCGCGTACCGCCAATGGACCCGTTTTGCCTTGCTCTCGAGCTATTTCACTTCAAACCTTAAGAGCCTCCGCTCCGGCAGATCGGTCATCTTCATCGTGTAAGTCCCGGGAAATGCTTTCTCAAAACGGACGGTCTCGTAACCTTCGAAATAGTCGTTGGTGTTCTGCATCATAAATGGGACGAGCAACTCGTTTTCTGCCCCAACCTCCACGGCAAACGCAGCAGAGCCGCCAAGGACCGGCATGGCTTGCGTTATCAGATCGGTATTGACTACAAAATCATAGTTTGGCGCAGACTCCGGAACCAGATGCCAAACATACGCTTTGATTCCACCGTCGATATTATCCCTATTTCTGACACGCATCTTTACGGCGATAACGCACGTGATGTCGGCATCCTTCAGTCTCGTTTTCGTATCCACGGTGCCATATTTTGAATAATCGTCATGTGCTCGTTTGAGATACTCGCGCGGCGTGAGCAACTCTGCCCCGTCTATGCAAAACGAATACCCATCAGTCACCACATCCTTCGACCCCAGAAACGCTCCATCCATCGAGAGCCATTCGCCCTCCGCGTAATATTTCTCAGGAATGACCGTCCGGTTCCCGTTAACGACGCTCACCCTCATGCCCGCAAGGCCGGCAGCAGCACAGCAAAAAAGCGCGAGCGCCGATCTTCTCGTCCACAGGGTCTTCTTCATCGCGCTCACGACCTTTCCCGAACTTTCACAACGGCACCGTCGCGCATGCAGTAAACCCGATCGGCCAGTTCCTCGAGCACCTCTCCGTCATGGCTGGACAGAAGGACCTCACGACCCGTTGATGCCGCCATCGCCACAACGCGCTTGAGCATTTCAACGCCCGCTTCGTCGAGGGCATTCGTTGGCTCATCGAGAACAAGCAGCTTCGGCTTCTCCATAATTGCCGCAGCTATCCCCAGACGCTGCTTCATCCCAAGCGAGTATGCTCGGAACTTCTTTTTTTCGTCTGCATCGAGCCCCACGAGCCGCAGGGCAGAGCGAATGTCCTCGGGGGTGGCAACGCCCTTGATCTGAGCGATGAGCTTCAGATTGTCGTAGCCAGACAGATATCCCAAAAAGGAAGGCGCCTCGATCAACATCCCCAGACTCGGCGGGAACGAGATGTCCGCCCCAAGCCTTTGGCCATCGATAGAGATTTCGCCTTCGGTAGGCTTGATCAACCCGCAAACCGCTCGCATGAGCATGGTCTTACCCGAACCGTTTATCCCCTGAAGCCCGACCACAGTCCCAGGGTCAACCTCGATGGACACGTTGCGCAGGACATCGTTTTTACCCATGCGCTTCGATACGCCCCTTACGATCACACTCATATCTTGTCCCCCTTTTCTATAAGGTCGGCCCTTCGAAACCACAGTCCACCCAACGATAGGCATAACGACATAAGCCCAATTGATGACAAGACACTCGAGCCCGCCGCGATTCCCTCTTTGACAATTCCACCCCAGCGCAACAGCATCAAGGCGTTACCCAATAGCGCCCAATGTCGTGCATATGCCGAGCAGATCAGGTAGCTCATTAAAACCACAAACGAGACTGACGACCCAAGCACAAACCCAACCGCTGCCTGCGCAAACGCAAGCGCCTCAAAAGCAAATAAGAGACCTATGAAAAACGGCAGCGCATCTGCCTCGGCAGCTTTGAGAAACCACGGCGCCAAATTAGCCAGTTGAAGCGACTCACCATGAATGACCGCGCTGAACGAGGAGCTCACCACCAAGCTCCAAATCACAACAGAGCAAACCACCACGAGCAGTGAAAATGCCGTTACTGCCGCCACCAAGATAAAACGCGAGACCCACCAAAGGGTTCTTGCCCGGCATCGAACAAGCGCTTGCAAACCAAACCCGTGCAACGATTCGGTCGGATAGTCGAGTGTTGTATAGAGAATAAGCAGAATGAGAAATAGCCATCCTAGCGGAGGCACAAACATGACCCCGGGCCTAGGCTCAAACGGAGCAGATCCGGCAAACACGAGCGCAAGATTATCCGCAAACCCCAAGGTATCCGTTCTAACCCCATACACAGAAGACAATCCGTAGGCGTACACCAAGTTCGCAACGGTCACTGCCGCAATTGCAATAAAAGTGATGATGTTCTTCTTCAAAACGGTCCTCAGGTCCGCGGCGACCAGCCTAAACAGCATCAGACCACCTCGCGTCTTTTCCACGCCCCAGAAAAAGCCAACGAAGCAAGGGTCAATAATATGATTTCCGCAAAACCGGCTCGAATGTCTGGCCAGTTATTCAGCGATTCCGACCTGATGCTGTTGAGGATATTGCAGTTAAACCCCACACAAGCCATTACGCCGAAGATCCAGCCATTTGCAAAATGCCACGCAACCATTAGCAGATACGGGACAATTATCGCTTTGATTCTGCTACGAAACAAAATTGAGAAGCCAGTTACAGCCATGGATAAAGTCCCGAGCGTGACAGCATCGAACAGCGTGTATGCGAGCACATATGACAAAGGATGCGAATAAAATAGACCGGAGAAGTAGCTATGCAGGTAAAGTCCTACGTAAGTCGACTCATCGACCCGAGGAAGATACGCAGGAAAAAGCATCGAGACGATCAGGAAATTGACGAGCAGAGGAATGGCAGTCACTGTAAACGCGGAGAGGAAAGCAGACAGCATCTTTACGTTCACGTACGCCTTTCTGGAAACGCGCGTGCATATCTGCATGTCATAACCACTCAAACGCTCAAAGAGACACGACCAAGATCCAGCCAACATTGCAAGCAGGGGCAGTGCATAGAAAAACACCGACGCAGACAGTGGCGCGTTCGCGCTCACAACAATCCAGTTACCGAAGCTGCTTTCACGTGTTTGACCGAGATAATTTTCGGCTTGCACGCCAACGCCGTAACCAAAAGAAAGAAGGTTGTGGCGCTCTTTTTCCAAATTTGCCCACGGCTCCAGCGCGGCAGCTATTGCAACTGCGACCGCAATCAAGAGAGCAAGGATAAAAGCTGGACGTCTAATCGTTTTCGACAGTTCGTATCTTGCGAGCTTTTGGTTCATACGTCCTCCTCCCCCTTCCGACCCAGAAAGCCGGAAGGGAGCCATTTCAAACAACTATGCGGGAAGCTTGTGGAAATGCCCGACGCAGTCGGGGCTCCATACGCCAATAACAGTGCCGTAGCCAGACTCCGCCCATGCAGTCAGTCGCGCCGCAGATCGCCCGTTCTCACGGACGAGGTTATACATTTCCCACTGTCCCTTGTGATTCGAACGATACGTTCCCTGAGTACAATTCATGCTGCCGCTACCGCTTGTGTTATACGCACCGTCTGTATATAACCGAAGCGGATTTCCCGTATGGCCCTGGATATCCAGATAGAGCGATGAGGAATCATCCTTTTGACGGTAGCCAGTTGCACTCGTCCCGGCACATTGAAAACTAAATGCCTTATCGGCATTGTTCGTACAGGTCGTAATTCCCGTATCGGCGTTTTGAGTAATGCTGGAAACCTGAGAGGTGTCAAACTCCTCTTGTGCAAACGATGCAGCGGGAACCCCTAGGGACAGACCAGCTGCAATCACCAAGCCGACTCCGATTCGAGCAATAGCGCTCCTTGGCTTAATCATGGCCTTCTCCAATCAAAAGCGGTTAACAATGCGTCGACGCACGGCAACCTTCGCATGAATAGAGAAAGATGTCTGTAAACACCCGCTATTGAGTTGATTGCTAAGGCGTTTACACGTTATTTACCTGCGATAACAATAAAATTAGCTCCGCCTTATTCTTGATCTTCAACTGGCGGTAAGATGCAGACCGCAGCGCTTGCACCGTAGATGCAGCGTAACCGACATCCTCCGCAATGGCCTTTGTCGTTGCCCCCTCTGCCGTCATCAGCAAAATTTGCGACTGAACATCAGAAAGGGAGCGCGACGTAAGCAGGGCCAGCTGGCGCACGCGGGCCGTTTCGGTGGACCCGTTCGCCCGGTACTCCAAGACGGCCTTCTCGTCCTCAACCGAGCGGGCGAGCGCGATGTGCGTAACGAACATGGGCACAGACCAGCAAACAATCACCGTTGCCACGACGACATTGACAGCCGAACTTTGCCCCAACAACGACGCGAGGAACAACGGCTCGAAAACCGTCAGATCCTGCACCATATTGAGCAAGACAGCCCAAACAGGAGCCGTCGCCCCGAAGCAAAGCATCCATATCCCAAGCATTTTGCGCTGCGGACAGCTTCGCATCACTATATATGTGAGCAGCACCCCCGTCAGCACCGCAAGTCCATGGATTCGCCCCCTAGCGACCGCATAGATTAAGGCAACCATGCCCATTGACACCAACGGCACGATAGCCCGAGTATGGGCATGCACCTTAAACGGACGCAGCCCAACAGCGAGCGAAGCCGTAGACGCCACGCCGCAAAACAGGACCGGCACAGCCATCAACGGAACGCGTATGCACATCAATGCCGCGATATAGATAAAAGACCATTCCACAGCAGATAGCACCGCCCATACGTACGGGCTTCCGAGCCAAATCGCTTCACCCGCTCTATCCAGCGCAGCGCCACGATTCGCTTTTCCACCCGCGTAGCGTAGCGACAGAAGCAGTCCGAGACCCAATGCGTAGCTTAAGAGGGAAAAGGCGACAGCCCGCGAAACACCGGACCCCCAATCGCTATCCGCCATTACCAAGGGCCCCGCCGCAAGGAGGATAAAGAATAATGTGAGCAGGTATCGAAACAGCCGGCGCGTTCGAGCTGATGCCACTATATCGTCAGCATGCCGCTGCGGTAGCTCATGCCCTACAGTATCGCCCTCACCCGCAAACAGCGCCACGAGCTCGCGTGAGCCCGCAACCGACGCCTTCCCGTATGCTCGGTGAAGCGTTGTTCTCACCGTCGATGGCTTCGTATCCGTCTCCTTGGCAATTTCCGCCGGCGTTTTCCCTTTGAGCAGCAGTCGAACAAACTGCTCTTCTCTAGGCGACAGGGCAGGGGAAAACACCCCCGCATCGAATGTGTCGGACGCACAGGCGATATCCGAATTGTTGTCCCGTTTCCCCCTTAGCAACATGCATACGAAGGCAGCAGCGATAACGGACCCCATCGCCAGCAATGCAATGACCACGGCATCGCTTGCGAAGTATGCCGCCTCAACAGCCGGAATAAGACCAATAGGAACTGCTACGAGCACAGAACAGGCAAACACGTCGCGCCGCCCATGGCCAAAGGCACGAGGGCGGCAAAACGGCGGGGCCACAGTCAATGCGAGATAGACCAACGGAATTAAAAGCGCAAGGCCAATTGACGCGGCCGTTACAGGGGGCATCCCCCATGGCTCGGGAACGACTCTCCATGAAACTCGACAGCAAAACAGCAGGCAAGACATGACGGCTATTGTTTCTGTAAAAATCGCGTCCTGCGGGTGACGAGTTTCCCTTTCGTCAGTCCGTGTCGACCTCTGCGTCAAAGGAGAGTCCGCCGTGCCCCAAATAACATATGAGAGAAGCAGCGACCCAACAAAGCACGAGACACACGAAACGCCATGTAACAACCAAATCGGTGCAAACACGATTGGAATAGAGTCTCCGCGAGCATAGAAAGCCAGGTCGGCCCATTCGGGAACCGTTGCAATAACACCAAGGAAAACACCGATGGCACCGAGATGCCTCGGCCTTCTCATTCCCCCCTTGCATAGCGCAGCACCATGAACAAACGCCGCGAGGCATGCGCCCAGGATAACGAGCCAGGTCATTGCACCTGACGCTAGGCCGATTGAAGATGAAAACCGGTGATAAGGGGTGACCGCCATTACGACAAGCGCAATGGCGCAGGCAAATGTAGCAGAACGGCGGGAAAAGAGCATACGGCCTCCATAGCGT
>CABUTL010000078.1 GCA_902494375.1 uncultured Collinsella sp. | reverse complement strand
CCCGTGAGGAGTTCAAGGCCGAGTACCTCAAGCTCATCCAGCATTTCATGGACGATGCCCAGAATTCCTTCCCGTCCGACCTTATGGCCTCCACGCCGGTCGGTTCTGCGGCTTCTCCTGCAGTGACCGTTCCCGCCGCCGAGCCGCTGCCTGTCGCTGATCCGGTTGTCCCCGTGGCCGACCCCTTCGCCCCGATCGACAACTTTGCCGCTGACGACCTGGACTAGCTCCAGAGCTACAATCTAGTGCCCTTAAGAGGAGCTCGCACCTGCGGGCTCCTTTTTTGTGGTTGCATACGGGTTGGGAAACAAAACGCCGAGCTCTGCGTGCGATAGGGCAGAACTCGGCGAAGGGCGCGTGGTAAAAGGTAGATTTTAGGGCATGTGCCAAAAACTACTTGAGGAGGAAGTCGGGGAGGGGAATGGTGCGGGCCTCGCGATGTTCGGGATCGGCGATATGGTCGGCAGGATAGCCGCAGACGAGCATGTGATAGGGATAGACGCCCTCGGGCAGGTTGAACTGCTCGCAGGCAAGCTCGGGCTTAAAATGGCACACCCAGCAAGTTCCCAGGCCCTGCTCCTCGGCCTCCATCATCATCTGATCGCAAACAATCGAGGTGTCGATAGCGCTGGAGTTCATCTGGTCATAGGGGCGCACCCAAGCGTCGTCGGTAACGCTGCAAATGAGGAAGATGAGTGGAGCGCCAAAGATAGATCCATCACGAGCAAACCGTGGCTGACAAGCAGCAGCCTTCTCCAGAAGCTCAGGCGTATCCAACACCATCACACGGGTTGGATGGTTATTACAAGCAGAAGGAGCAATACGTCCAGCCTCAACAATGGTATCCACCACAGTCTGCTCCACAGCCCGAGCCTCAAATTCACGACAAGAATACCGAGACCGAGCCAAATCCATATACGACATACAAGCCCTCCAAAGTCAGCGAATCAATCCAAGGTAAATCAAAAGGTACCCAAGGCTACGCTCAGCCAAACGCTCAGTGCAGCCCCAAAGTATCCAATCGGGCCCCAAGGCCCTGCCAACAAAAGCCCCATCGCTTTCAAAGTATCAGCCAAAGTCCCCAATGGTGGTACGTAAGGCGAAGGGCCGGCCACGGTTTACTTTCGAACGACTCTGCAAAGCAGCCGGAGTGAGAAAGCAAATCGTGGCCGGCCCTTCGCCGGTGGGATACGTACAGCTAATTAACTGTTCTTCATGACAATCGAATCCACGACATCGGCCACATTCTCGCAGCAGTCGGCACAATACTCCAGGAAGGCGTAGACGTCACGCCAGGCGATGACCTCGAGCGGATTCTTGCCGTTGACATGCAGGTTGCGCATAGCGTTGATGTAGAGCTCATCGGCCTCGGACTCGATGGTGTTGATCTGGATGACGAGCTCGCGCAGGGTCTTGGACTTGCGGTAGTTGGGCAGCTCGATCATCAGGTCCTTCATGGCGCGGCAGGCGTCGGTCACCTTGTGGGCGATGACGATGGCATCGGGGTGGATGCTCTGGATGTTGGTGAAGTAGACGCGCTGCACGACGCCCTCGATACGGTCGAGCACAGTGTCGAGCGAGCAACTCATCAGGTCCAGATCCTCGCGCTCAAGCGGGGTGATAAAGGCGGTGAGCAAGGCGTCTTCGAGCTCATGGTGCTTCTTGTCTGCCGCATGCTCAATCGCATGCATCTTATCGAGCATGTCGTGGATCTGCGCGGGGTCAAAGTTCTCAAAAATCTTGGTGAGCAGCTCTGCGGCCTGGACGGCGAGGTCGGCGCAAGCGACGTAGTTGTCAAAGTAGAACGAATCGGGTTTCTTTGCCATGGGTGGGTCCTTTCGAGGCGAAGACGGGTGGGCGAAGTGTTGCGGTCCGGATGGACGCTCGGTTTGATTAGAGGAACATCATGAACAGCTTGGCCATGACAAAGCTGATGAGTCCGCAGGCAGGGAAGGTGAAGAACCAGGTGAACATCATGTCCTTGACGACGCCAAAGTTGATGGCCGAAAGGCGCTTGACGGCACCGACACCCATAATGGCGCAGGTTTTGATGTGCGTGGAGGACACGGGGATGCCGGTAAGGGTGGCAAGTAGCAGGTTCGCGGCGCCCGCGAGGTCGGCGGAGAAGCCCTGATACTTCTCGAGCTTAACCATGCTCTGGCCGACGGACTTGATGATGCGCTCGCCGCCCACGCTGGTGCCGATACCCATGGTGGCCGAGCACAGCAGCATAATCCAGATGGGGATGCCTGCATCGCCGACGCTCGTCTGGCCGCTGGCAAAGGCCACGCCTAAAAAGAGCACGCCGATGAACTTCTGTCCATCCTGCGCGCCGTGCATAAAGCTCATGGCCGCAGCGCTCGCGATCTGAGCGTATTTAAAGAAGACATTGGCACGTCGCCTGTTGGCGGCGGCGAAAAGAATCGAGACGAGCTTGCACAGGACCCAGCCCATGACAAAGCCCAGGCCGATGGAGAGTGCCAGGCCGTAGATGACCTTCATCCACTCGTGGACGTTGACGCTGCTCGCACCGCCGAGGGCGATGGCGGCACCGGTCAGGCCGGCGATAAGGCTGTGGCTTTGCGAGGTGGGGATGCCAAAACGCGACGCTGTGGCGCCGTAGACGACGATGGAGAACAGCGCCGCGCATAGGCAGGCGAGCGCCATGGTGCTGTTTCCGCCAAAGTCGACGATATGTGAGATGGTGTTGGCGACGCTCGCGTTAAAGTGCGTCATGATGAGCACGCCGAGGAAGTTGAATGCGGCGCTCATGAGAATGGCGGCGCGGGCGGGCATGCAACGCGTAGTGACGCAGGTCGCGATGGCGTTGGGCGCGTCGGTCCATCCATTGACGAAGATGGCGCCCAACGCGAGGATCACGGTGACGGCAAGGACTGGGTTCGACACAATTTGGCCGAGGAAGGTTGAGAACGTTACGTCCATATATGGGCTTTCTCGAAGTTTGCAGACACGTTACAAAAACATGATAAATCGTATCACCTCCTGCGGGTCTCTTTACCGAGTTCTGATGGGAGAAGTGAACTTTTTGGCACTAAAATTGAATATTAGCCCTGTTGACCGCGGGTGTTCTTTTTGCTAACACGCCATGCGGACACGTGCGATTACTACGACACTCCAAAACCACAGTCTGTTCGCTTTACAACATGCAAACATGCGTTCGATAATAGGGGGCATGGAATATCGACAGACAGACGGCAAAACTCGGCGCGTACACAAGCAGTATGTGGACGTCGTGGCTCGCATCCTTGCGGGCGGGCAAGTCGTGCCGGTCACCGTCTGCTGGGTCGACGGTCGCTGCTTTACGATTGACGAGATTGTCTCGACCACTGGGTTTGGCCTGACGGTCCACGGCATTCGTACGGCAACCTATAAGGTGCGTTTTGGCGGGCACGCGACCGAGTTGTATCTGGAGGACCAGACGCGCGAACGACCAGATGGCTCGCAGGCCCATCTGATGCGTTGGTGGGTGTGGGCATTCGACCGCACGCTCGAGGGCGAGCGCCGTGGGTAAGGACGTACGGCATTCGGGTACAATGACAGGAATCTTGTCAGCTACTGCGCCGTTATTTGTGGCGCTTTTTGAAAGGACGAACCTATGAACGATATTCAGGGCTATCAGAACGGCCCCGTCGAGAGCGGCGCAAGCCGCGCCAAGGAGATGTCGCCGCGCGCGTACAATCTCGCCATGTCTGCCCTGATCTTCTTGGGCTTTTGCGCCATGGGCGCCGGCGCCTACTTTACGAGCACCATGTCGTTTGCGCGCATGATGATGAGCGGCGCCGCCTTGCCGCTGGTCTTTGGCTCGTTTATTTTGACCATCGTCGGCATGGTCATGATGTCGGCCGCCGCCAGCAAGCAGTCCGTGGGCCTGTCCCTTGTGGGCTACGTAATCTTTGCGAGTACCTTTGGCCTGACCGCGTCGTTTGGCCTTGCCAACTACGACCTGCCCACCATCAACACTGCCTTTATCGCCACGGCCGCCATCACCTTTGTCTTTGGCGCCTTGGGCGTGACGTTCCCCAAGTTTTTCCAGCGCGTATATGGCATCGGTTTTGGCATTCTGCTCGCCACTATTCTGGTTGAGATCGTGCTGATGTTCATGGGCGTCTCGCAGACCATCACCGATCTGATCGTGATCGTGGTGTTCGCCGGCTTTATTGGCTACGACACCTATGTTGCCACGACGGTGCCGCCTACGCTGCCCAACGCCGTGCTCATGGCGTCCAATCTGTTCGTGGACATTATCAACGTGTTCCTGCGCATCCTGAACATCCTTGGCCGTCGCGACTAGTGGCGAATTGCGGCGGTGCTTGCCGTGCGTGTAAATCGATGCGAAAGGCGGTCCTTCGGGGCCGTCTTTTTTGTACGCGGCGGGGTATCATGGATGGCAAAAGCCGATAGCGGCAGCGACAGGAAAGGTGACCACTTATGGCAGACGTCGACAACAGGAACCGTAACCGCAGGTCCAACCGAGCGGGTCAGCCCAATCCCAAGCGCGAGGCCCGTGCCAAGGCCGCCGAGCGTCACGTGGCAACTGTGTCCGAAGCGTGCGCCACGGATATCGAGCGCTCGCTTGCCGGCGTGCGCGAGTTCGATGGTATGCCTGCCGGTTTTGTCGCGGCGATGAAGGCCAAGGCCCAAGCGGCCGACGCTGTCGAGGAACAGGTTGCCGAGGAGTCTGAGGCCGCCGAGGCCGAGACCGCTGAGGTTGCGTCCGCCGAGACCGAGGTTACGGCCGAGCCTGCACCCGCAGAGGAGGCCACGGAGACCGAGTCCGCGCCTGCCGCCGAGGAACCCGCTCCGGTCCTGCCCGAGGTCACCGTGCTTGACGCCTCTGCCACGCAGGCCATTCTGGATAACGGCCGAGGCTACGCGCAATTCTGCGACATGGCCGTACTCGCCTTTGCCTCGTTCACCAACCCGGGCGGCGGCTACATCCAGGGCTATCTGGGTCAGGAGGCCACGCTGTGCGCCGATTCGTATCTGTACAACGTTCTCGATAAGCAGCGCAAATGGTACGGCGAGAACCGTCGCCGCAACATCAACTGTGAGCTGTACCGCAACCGTGCGCTGGTGGTGCCCGCGGTGCGTTTCGACCGCAACCATGTGCACGCCTATGCCGACGTAATCGTCGCCGCCGCGCCCAACGCCAAGCGCGCTCGCCAGGAGTATCGCGTGGGTGACGATGCCTTGCTGGACGCCCTGCGCGATCGCATCCGCTTTGTGCTTGCCATCTGCGACGAGCTGGGTCGCGAGAAGCTCGTGCTGGGCGCTTGGGGCTGCGACAACAACGGCTTTGACGCCGAGGCCGTGGCCGAGCTCTTCCGCAAGGAGCTCGCATCGGGCGACTTTAAGGTCAAGCAGGTCTTTTTTGCCGTGCCCTCTACGCGCTGGGACGAAGATTTTGCCAAGTTCGAGCACGTGCTGGCAAACTTCCCCGAGCGCAACGAGGAGTCCTATGCCCAGGTTGCCGCTCGCGCTGCGGCTGCCCGCGCCGCCGAGCAGGCCCAGGCTGCCGCCGAGGACGATGAAGACGATGACGATTGGCGCAAGTACCTGTAATCGGTGTGTGCTGACAGATAGGTCGATCCGGCGGGAGAGACTGCTCCCGCCGACTTTTTCTTTTTACTAGAGGAAGGGCTTACGATGAAAAACGTTCTGTGCTTTGGCGACAGTAATACCTACGGCTATGATCCGGCGGGCATGCGCGACGGCACCGCGGTACGCTATGCGCACGATGTGCGCTGGTGCGGTGTGGCCCAGCGCGACCTGGGCGAGGGCTGGCACGTGATTGAGGAAGGCCTCAACGGCCGCACGACGGTACGCGACGACATGTGCCATCTGGACACTAATCTCAACGGCATCCGCGCGTTGCCGATGCTGCTCGAGGCTCATAAGCCGCTGGATGCGATCGTGATTATGCTGGGCACCAACGACTGCAAGACGGTCTTTAGCGTGGGGGCTGCCGATATCGCTGAAGGTGCCATGGCGCTGATTCGCACCGTCCGCGCGTTTCCCTGGACCGAAGCCGCGCCCTGCCCGCGTATTCTGCTGATGGCGCCTATCAAGATTAAACCGCAGATCGCCGATGTGTACATGACCGACTTTGACGAGCGCTCCGTCGAGGCCTCGGAGCATTTTGCCGAATACTATGCGTATGCTGCTAAACAGTTTGGCTGCGACTTTTTGAATGCCGCTGATTTTGCCGAGCCGGGCGATATCGATTATCTGCACATGATGCCCGAAAGCCACGAGAGCCTGGGCCACGCCGTGGCAGCCAAGCTCCAAGAGATGCTTGGTGAGTAGCGCGACCCAAAGCAGTACAGAAGTTCCCCTTGCGACGGCTTGTTTCGTTGGTTTGCTTTGATCTGTAACAGTTGTAAGGCCGAAAACGGGCTAGATGTTACAGATTAAGATTATTTAGGTCGATATCGGTCGTTTGTCTCGATCTGTAACATCTAGGGTCGATTTCGCCGAGTTGCTGTTACAGATTGAGATTTTCGTTTCAGCGGAATTTGAATGTCTCGATTTGTAACAGGTGGGCCGAAAAATGGACTCTAACTGTTACAGATCGAGATGTTTGTGGGAACCACCGCAAGGGTGCCTGTCCCCTTTGCGGTGGTTTTGGACTGCGAATCTTAATACTGCCACATGTGGTTGACGGGGCCGGAGCCTTTGCCCATGTTCAGGCCGGCGGCGAGAGCGCCGGTTAGGTAGGCCTTGCCGGCGTTGACGGCGTCGGCAAGATCCATGCCCTGAGCCAGCGCGCAGGCGATGGCGGACGAGAGCGTGCAGCCGGTGCCGTG
>CABUTL010000077.1 GCA_902494375.1 uncultured Collinsella sp. | reverse complement strand
CCGGGGCGATCCTCGCCCTGCACGGTGCCCAGATGGTCGATACCGCAGTGATAGACCAGGGCATTCGCGAGCGTACCGCTCTCATGACCATGCGCAGGATGGCACACCAGGCCACGCTGCTTGGAGAGCACAATGAGATAGTCGTCCTCATAGCGAATGTCGAGCGGGATGGCCTCGGGAATCACATCGGTGGGATCGTGCGGCTCGGGCAAATCGACCGAAATACGGTCGCCGGCTCGCACGGCGTACTTTTTAGACAGACAGGTCTCGCCATTGACGCATACGGCACCGCCCTCAATCAGATGCGCGCAGGCAGAGCGCGTAGGGCAGCCGTCATTGGCGCCCAGATAGGCGTCAAGACGCTGACCAGCGGCAACGTCGGCAACAAGAATATGGATGTCGGCCATTAACGCTCGTTCCTTTCGCGAATCTTGCGGGCACGCTCCCCACGCTGCTTGGCTTTGCGCTTGGCGCGGGCCTCATCACGGGCATTAAGCTCGGCGGTCGCATCGACCTCACGGGCAGCGGGGCTCAAGAACATGTAACCGAAGAGGGCGAGCACGACGCCCAAGGTAATGCCGATATCGGCCACATTAAAGACGGGGAAGTCGACGAAAGTGGTGGCAATAAAATCGGTCACGAAGCCAAAGGCCAAACGATCGATAGCGTTGCCGATAGCACCGCCCGCAACCATCGCCATGCCCACAACCTCTAGACGGGCGAGCCGAGGCGCGTGAACCAGGTACACGGCAATGGCGACGATAACTGCAAGCGCCAGCACGGCAAACGCTATGCCATGGCCCTCGCCCATGCTAAAGGCGGCTCCAATATTACGAACAAACAGAAAATCGATCACGCCGGGGATAACGGTCATATACAGGGCATCGCCCACGGCACGAACCGCAAGCTTGGTCAGCTGGTCAACAAGCAGCACAACGAGCGCCACCCCACCAGCAACACCTAACCGCCAACGCAAAGGCGGCGTCATATCCGCACCACGACCCAAAGAAATCCCCTACCCTCAAAAATCGAATTACGTTTAATGCAATTAACCATCTTATATTGCCACACGCAGAGCGCACGACATATCCACCAACGCAAGCGAAATAACCAGCTAAAAACGAAAGCGGCATTCCGAAAAACAGAATGCCGCTTGAATGTGACACGGGTAGTCAATGGGGACGTTCTTGTTAGACTAGTCGTTTAAGAACGTCCCCACCGACTAGTTCAGCGCCTCCGCGCAGCGCTTGCAGATGTGAGCGTGGCCGTTGTACTCGCCGACGGTGGTGCGGTAGTTCCAGCAACGATCGCAGCACTCGCCCTCGGCAGCCTCAATGGCAACGGAGAGTTCCTCGCCCTGAGTCAGCTCAACATCGGAGACGATGTAGAACTCGGCCAGATCGACGGCCTTATCACCGGTCAGCAGCGCGTACATCTCGGCGGGAACGACCGCCTTGACGCGAACCTGCTGGCTCTTAGTGAAGGTGCCGGCGGAACGGGCATCCTCAAGGGACTTGGTCACGGCGCTACGGAGCTCGAGCGAAGCCTCGAGCACGCCCTCAAACTCATTGGCCTCGTCGACCGTGATGGGCGACTTGTACCAATCGAGCAGCGCGGCGTACTTCTGGTGATCGACGCAGCCGGCGGGCGCATATGCCATGGCCTCGTCGACCGTATAGGACAGGATCGGCTGCAGGTCGCGCATGAGCATCGAGAAGAGCTCGGCCAGCACGGTCTGGGCGCTGCGACGCTCGAGCGAGCCGGGCTTGTCGCAGTACAGACGGTCCTTCAGAGCGTCGAGATACACGTTGGAAAGCTCGGTAACCACAAAGTCGTAGAGCGCACGGTAGGCGCGCGGGAACTCATAGCTGGCGTAGGCGTCGTCGACCTCGGCCTGGACCTGGGTCAGGCGGGCAACCATGAGCTTGTCGAGCGGCAGCAGGTCAGCGAAGGCGACGCCGTCGGTCTCGGGCTCAAACTGACCCTCGAGCTCGGAGAGCAGGAAGCGCAGCGTGTTGCGGAAACGACGGTAGGCATCGGACGTACGAGCAAGGATCTCGTGGTCGATGGAAACATCGGAGCTGGTGTCGACGGAGGCAACCCACAGGCGGATGATGTCGGCGCCCATCTCGTCACAGACCTTATTGGGGTCGATGACATTACCGAGCGACTTGGACATCTTGCGGCCCTGGCCGTCGAGCGTGAAGCCCTGCGAGACGACCGCCTTGTAGGGAGCGTGGCCGTTGGCACCCACCGAGGTGAGCAACGAGCTCTGGAACCAACCGCGGTGCTGGTCGGAGCCCTCGAGATACACGTCCGCCGGGTACTCCAGCTCGGGACGGTACTCGCAGACGGCCTTCCAGGAAACGCCGGAGTCCCACCACACGTCGAGGATGTCCTTATCGGCCTTGAGGTGATGGCCGCCGCACTTGGGGCAAACGCAAGCCTCGCCCAGGTAGCTCTCGGGTGCGTCGGTGAACCAGGCGTCGGAGCCCTTCTCGTGGAAGAGCTTGATGACGGCGTCGAGCGTGGCGTCGTTCATGACCTTCTCGCCGCAGTCGGCGCAAGTGTAGCTGGGGATCGGCACGCCCCAGTTGCGCTGGCGGCTGATGCACCAGTCGGGGCGCTGCTCGACCATGGCGCCAATGCGGTTGGCGGCATGGGCCGGATACCACTTGACGTTCTCGCGGACCTCCTTGCCAGCCTGCTCACGCAGACCCGTCTTGTCCATCGAGACAAACCACTGGTCGGTAGCACGGAAGAGCACCGGGTGCTTGCAGCGCCAGCAGTGCGGATAGCTGTGCGTGATCTTCTTCTCGAGGACCAGGGTGCCGCGCTCGCGCAGGAACTCGATGATGTGCGGGTTGGCCTCATCGGTATCCATACCGCTGAAGGGGCCACCGGTACCAAACTCCTCGCCGGTGTAGAACTTACCGTCGTCATCGACCGGCATGCAGATGTCGGTGATGCCCTCCTTGAGGCAGGCAAAGTAGTCGTCGACGCCATGGCCGGGCGAGTTGTGGACGATACCGGTACCGTCGTCGACACCGACGTAATCGGCCAGCAACGCCACCCCCTCAACACCGTCAAAGATCGGCTGCTTGTAGTGGATGTGGTGGAAGGTCTCGGCGGGAACCACATAGGGCTTGCCGTCGACCATAACCGGGGTGTACTCCCAGCCAAACTCCTCGCAGCACTTGGGGGCCAGGTCCTCGAGCATGACCTCGGCACGACCCTCGTGCTCAACGGCGACATAGGCAGCGCCGGGCTTAAGGGAAACGGCCTGGTCGGAGGGGATGGTCCACGGCGTGGTCGTCCAAATGATAAAGTCGACCGGGCCGTCGAAGCTCTCAAGGCCGGCGGGCTTGGAGGTCATCTCAAAGCGAACGAAGATGGAGGGGCTCGTCTCGTCGGAGTATTCGATCTCGGCCTCGGCCAGCGCGGTGTGGCAGTGCTTGCACCAGTGAACCGGTTTGTGGCCGCGATAGATCATGCCCTTATCGAACATGGCCTTGAAGACCTCGATATCGGCAGCATCATGCTGGTGATAGAGCGTCAGATAGGGGTTGTCCCAGTCGCCGAGCACGCCCAGACGACGGAAGCCGGCCTTCTGCAGTTCGATGTTCTCGACAGCGAACTCGTTGCAGAGCTCACGAATCTTGGCCGTGGGGGTCTGGTTGAACTTCTCGGTGCCGAGCTTCTCCTCGACCTTGTGCTCGATCGGCTGGCCGTGGCAGTCCCAACCGGGGACATAGGGGACCTCATAGCCCTGCATCATCCAGTAGCGGTTGATCATGTCCTTGGAGATCTTGTTCATGGCGTGGCCGATGTGGATCGGGCCGTTGGCGTACGGAGGGCCGTCGTGCAGCACGAATTTCTTGTGACCCTCGTTCTTCTTCAGAACCTGCTCGTAGACCTTGTTGTCCTGCCAGTCCTTGAGTCGCTTGGGCTCGGACTTGGAAAGACCGGCACGCATGGGAAAACCGGTCTTGGGCAGATTCATCGTCTGCTTGTACTCGTTTGCCACGGTACCCCTTTCATGTCGTGGGCGCGCACGCCCGTTGGGCACCAAAAAAGCGCCCGTCCCTACAAGCTGGGACGAAGCGCCACAAAACGGGCTGTACGCCCGTAAAAGCTCTTCGCTTAACCACCCAGCTTAGATGCCCTCGCCCGCGTAATCGCGCACTCGCATCCGTTACTCGGCTGGCCTGTATCGACGACCATCTCGGCGATATCTACTAAGACGTGCCTGTACGGCGCGCCCGTTGGGACCGCAGCTCCGGGGTGATTTTCATCGGTCGCATGCACGGGTTCTCAGCGCTACCCGCTCTCTGTAGCATGCGGATGGCCGACTACTCGTCCCCATCAACGCTTATGCGGAGTATGCTAGCACGTTCCGCGCCGACGAAAAACCCTCAACACTGGTTTTATACGTTCGAAATTTCTCGCTATTACAGCCCTGCTCTAGGAGCAAAATACCTGAAAGCACTCTATCTCACGAAAGAAGGTTGCTATGCGCACGATTGGAATGAGCGACTACACCGTCGGCGAGGACTGCTTTGACGAGCTGCCCGGCGCGCTGGCCGAGTACGGAGCGACAAAGGTCGCGATCATCGGAGGCAAGCGGGCACTGGCCGCAGCACTTCCCGGTATCGAAGCTGCGCTGGCAGATACCGACGTCGAGATTCTGGAAACGCGCGTCTACGGTACCAACAGCACACGCGCCAATATCGCCAAGGTCGTAAACTCCCCCGCCTGCCAGAAAGCCGACGTGCTCATTGCCTGCGGCGGCGGCAAAGCACTCGACACGGTCAAGACGGCGGCCATCGAGCTCAAGAAGATCGTCTTCACCGTCCCGACGATTTGTTCCAACTGCTCCGCCGCGACCGCCATTGCCGTTGTCTACAACGACGACGGCTCGCTCGAGGGCTATTCGTACCCCAACCGCCCCGCTCACATCTTCATCAACCCCAAGATCATCGCCGAGGCGCCAGCGGAGTACTTCTGGGCGGGCGTAGGCGATGCCCTGTCCAAACAGCCCGAGGTGGAGTACGCCACGAGCGCCGGCAACTTAGAGCACACCGCCGGTCTTGGCCTGGCACTCGCCCACACCTGCTCCGAGCCGCTGTTTACCTATGGTGTGCAGGGTCTTGAGGACGTGCGCCAGGACCAATCGACCGAAGCCGTCAAGCAGATCGCGCTCGACATCGTGGTCAACACGGGTTATGTCTCGAACCTGACCAACCAAAACGATTACTACTACAACTCGAGCGTGGCGCATGCGTTCTACAATGCGACGTGCAGCATTCCGCGCGAGGGCTCCTACCTACACGGCGAGGTCGTGAGCCTGGGCGTGCTCGTGCTGTTTGCCTATACGGGCGATACCGAGAACCTTGAGCGCTACGCTGCCTTTAACAAGCAGATGGGGCTGCCCGTGACACTTGAGCAGGTCGGGCTTTCCGAGGCCGACATCCCTGCCCTATGCGAGCACGCGCATGCCACCAACGAATGGAAGCAGGGAAACCCCGAGCCTTTCACCGACGAAAAGTTCGCCGCCGCCATCAAGGCCGCCAACGCCTACGGCCACACGCTCTAGCTCTAACCCAAAACCACCACAAAGGGGACAGGCACCTTTGTGGTGGTTTTTTATTGCTCCAGCATGCTGGGATCGAATTCACTCGCTTGGATCACACGGTACCCATTGCGCAGGAGCAGGTCGACAAAAACACCGTTGCCCGCGGTGAGCGTACCGCTAAAGGTGCCGTCGTAGATGCGGCCCGCGCCGCAAGAGGGACTGCGGTCCTGCAAGACGCACGCAGCAATCTCGGACGGCCCGCCCGCCTGCTCGCACATGTCGAGCGCCCGTTGGGCACCCAGGCGAAACTCGCGATCGACCGAGATGCCCTCGCAGGTACGGACCTCGCCGTCCACGATCTCGGAGGGATCGCGCGGTGTGGGCAGGCCGCCAAAGACCTCAGGGCACACCAAGAGGACCTCGGTCCCCGTACGTTCGCAGGCCTCGACCAACGCGCGGTGGTAGTTGTCGAACCCGTTATACTTGCAGCTCTCGCCCATCAAACAGGCACTCACCACGATCTTCAAATGCATCCCTCTCAAGCAAAACGCCCCATTTGAGATAGGCACTCAAATGGGGCGTCGATATTTACTGTCCCGAACGCAACGCTACTGTTGCTTAGGCATCAGCGGATTTTCGCGCGTGAGGAGATTCATGAACTCCTCGCCCGTGATCGTCTCCTTCTTGTACAGATAACGAGCCAGCTCGTGGAGCTTGAACTTGTTCTCCTTCAGGATCTGCAGAGCGCGGTCGTGCGCATCCTCGATCAGCTTGGCGACAATCGCGTCCACGCGCTCGGCCGTACCGGGGGCGCAGGTGAGCGACGTATCCTGGTTGAGGTACGCGTTCTGCACGGTACCGAGCGCCATCATGCCAAACTCATCGGACATACCAAAGCGCGTCACCATGTTGCGGGCGAGTTTGGTGGCCTGCTCGATATCGTTGGCGGCGCCGGTCGTCATCTCGCCAAAGATGAGTTCCTCGGCCGCGCGACCACCGCAGTAGACGGCGAGCTTGTCCAGAACCTCCTGGCGCGTCGTCAGGAAGCGCTCGTCCTCCTCGACCTGCATGGTGTAGCCCAGAGCACCGCTCGTGCGCGGCACGATGGTGATCTTGGTGACCGGCGCGGAGCCCTTCTGGCGAGCGGCAACGATGGCATGGCCGATCTCGTGGTAGGACACAACCTGCTTCTCATGGTCGGAAAGCACCGTCGACTTGCGCTGCTGGCCGGCGATGACGACCTCTACCGACTCCTCAAAGTCGT
>CABUTL010000076.1 GCA_902494375.1 uncultured Collinsella sp. | reverse complement strand
TCGCGCCGAGAGTACTGCGGGGTCAGCCCGTGGGAGGCCAGGGCGCCGCTGACCGGTGGACGGCACCGAGCCGTACGCTTGAACTGAGAAGGGGGAGGCCTCGCGGCCTCCCCCTTTTTGCGTTTATGGGGCGTAAATGACTCTATTACACCAGACGATCTTATCGTTTTTGGTATTCAGCCTTTATTTAAAGAAGATAAATCGAATAACAAGGGCAACTGCTATGGCCACAATGATCAAAAGCAGGATTGTCAGTCGATGCTGCTTGCGTCGTTTACTTGATGAAACGAAGATTGATTTTCCCTGTTTTGGCGTTTCGAGATAGCGAGCCGAATGCGTCAAGGTTTGCTTTGGTCGAGGACCTCTTTGTTGATGAGTGGCGGATGCTTTCATCGGCTCATCACTAGCTGCGCTGTTTTTAGATAATGGTGCGTCTTTCAGATATACAGGGTCTCCCGAGGCGACGCCCATATGTTTACGCCCCGTTTGGGCATCCTCGAGTGTTTGATATCGATTTCTCGTCACATACTCGGGCTCCGGATCATTAATGGGCTCTTGCGAGATGTGGGGGCGATGGAACCGTGGCGGCTGCGTGGAAGTATCTTCCCCCTGCGTCGGCATAAACATATTGTTCTGGTTTTGGTCGTCCATGATGCCCTTTAGCTCGTTACTAACAACGTATACGCGCTCATTGTAAGCCCCTTGTTATTTGTAGCTGGGGACATACTCGGTATTTAAGCTCTGGTTCAAAGAACCTTAACCTTCCTAAAACCTAAGTCATACGCACTTAGATATGCTTATAGTACTGGACTCAAAAAACTTTATAGTCGATGTATATATGAGCACTGGGTGGGCATATATAAGAGCGTCAAAAGAAGTCCCAGTCACCTGGAAGATGACTCGGCAGTCCTATAAAGGAGTGGTAAACATGGCAAGCATGGTTCCTTATCGTTCGGTTTTTGGCGTTCGTCCCTCTGCAAGCTCGCTGTTCGATCTGTTTGATGATATGAGCGACCTAGCGAACAGCTCGATTGCCTCTAAGGCGTTCCCCGTTGACGTTGAGGATAAGGGCGATGGCTATGAGGTCAAGGCTTATCTGACCGGCGTCGCCAAGGACGATATCGATGTCGAGCTTAACGAGGGCCGTCTGTCCATTAGCGTGAATGTCGAGGAAGACGAGGAGAACGAGGGCAAGAACTTCCTGCAGAAGGAGTTCAGCTCGTACAGCGCGACGCGTGGCGTGTATCTTAAGGACGCTTCGAGCGAGGGCCTCTCGGCTAAGTACGCTGACGGCATCCTGACCGTTACGGTTCCCAAGATCGTCGAGAAGAAGAACGTTACGAAGATCTCCATCGAATAACTTCGTTGGTGTTCTTCGCTATTAAAAGACAACAAAAGGGGCTGGGAAGCGATTCCCGGCCCCTTTTGCTGTTTAGGACAGTCTATTGAATGGTTGCTGGCCGATACTGGCTTGCGGGGCGTATCGAGAGTTTTCGCGATCCTTGGAGAAGGGTGGCGGAGCTGCCGAGCTCGTCATCCAGGGTTGCGGCTAGAGCTTTGGCATAGCTTTTGACGGTAAGGCTCGGACGATTGTTATCTTGGCTGATATGCATGGCAATGAGCTGTTCGGTGCGATCGGTAACAAGTTCGCGCGCGGCTTCGGCGGCTTGGCCGTTGGAGAGGTGTCCCCTTGCAGACAGGATGCGCTCCTGAAGAAAGCGGGGATATTCTCCCTCGCGCAGCATGGTCACATCGTGGTTGCTTTCGAGCGCGAGGACTCGACAATCTTTGAGGGTGTTCATGGCTTGGCTCGATAGCTCTCCGGTGTCGGTAGCAAAGCCGATGGAATCATCGAGGGCGTCGAATCGAAAGCCGATTGGATTTATGACATCGTGTGATGTTGAGTAGGTTTGCGCGTGGATGCCGGCAATGGATAGGGTGTCACCGGGGTCGAATTCCTCGACAGGCAGATGCGAAAGATTTTCTTTGCTCGAAAGTGTGCCCCTACTGGCAAAGAGGGGACCGTGCCAGTGCTTGCACCAGACATCGAGACCCTTGATGTGATCGCTATGCTCATGAGTAATGAGAAGAGCCGAGACGTTGTCTGCCGAGAGTCCCAGTTCTGCCATGCGCTTTAATGTCTCGCGGCGAGAAAGACCGTCGTCAATCATGATGAGCCCCCGGGGGCCTTCGATGAGCGCGCAGTTGCCTTTTGAGCCGCTGCCAAGGATATGAAGGTGCAGACGAGACATAAGATTCCAAAGGATACAATGGGTGCGGACGAATAGAGGAGGAAGCAAATGCCTACGGTATCACAGCATTACGGACACCATGCCGTGCCCGGGGCAGTCGATGAGACCCGAACGAGGCAGCAGGCTGCTCCTGTCGTGCTCATGGTATCAGGCGGCGCGGACTCGACGGCACTGCTTCTTATGGCGTGCACATCAAAGCTGGATATCCAAGACGGGCGCGGTGTTGCCCCCATTGCTCGCGAGCGCCTGCATGTGCTGCATGTAAACCATCATCTGCGCGGCAAGGCGTCCGATGGCGACGAGGCCTTTGTGCGTGAGCTCTGCGCGAAATATGGTTTACCGCTGTGCGTGGAGCACGCTTATTTTGATGGGGAGTCGGGCAATATTGAGGCCGCGGCCCGCGAAGTGCGCTATGCCGCGGCGCGGAGGTATGTTCGCGAGCTCTGCGCCCAGACGGGGGCACCGCGAACGGCGGCTCGTATCTGCACCGCGCACACGTCTTCGGATCGCGCGGAAACGTTTTTGATGAACGCGATTAAGGGTTCGGGCCCCGCTGGCCTATCGAGCATTCCTCGCCGGAGGAATATCGTGGTACGTCCCTTGCTCGACCTAACTCATGGCGAGCTCGTGGGCTATCTACAGGTACATGGTCAGCCGTGGCGTGAAGACGAGAGCAATGAGGATATCTCGTATCTGCGAAACTACGTGCGCCATCGGGTAATGCCGGTGGTGGCACAGCGTAATGCGAGCGTGTGCAAGACGATTGGCGCCGCCTGTGAGATCTTGGGTGATGAAGATGCGTTTCTATCCCAGCTGTCGGCACAGGCGTTTCGAAGCTGTTTGCGCAAAGAGGCAGCGGGTGCGCTGGTGCTCGATGCCAGGCGCCTGGCTGCGGCCGAGGTGGTAATCGCGCGGCGCATCGTGCGACTGGCGATTAAGCGCATCGATCCGGACGCTCGTCCCGAGATGCGACATGTGGAGCGAGTCCTTTCCTGCGTTGCCGAGGGCACCGGCTCGGTCACGCTTCCGGCGGGGATTGACGCACGCATTGAGTTTGGCATGCTGGCGTTTAAGGCGCCGGCGGCTCGCGAGGGCCTGGTCGCGGGCTGGGTTACCGTACCCGGTCGTTTGCCGTTGGGCGGGGGACGTATGCTGGTCACAGAA
Source organism: uncultured Collinsella sp. (assembly GCA_902494375.1). GTDB lineage: Bacteria > Actinomycetota > Coriobacteriia > Coriobacteriales > Coriobacteriaceae > Collinsella. The sequence goes on along the minus strand of CABUTL010000076.1, from coordinate 3,439 downwards.
CCGATGGCTGTTGAGCCGGGATGCGATATCGTGCGCCGCGCCCGTGAGCTTGCGGCTGCCGGGGAAGTGACAGCTTTGGTAGACGCGGCTGCCCTGGGTTTTGCCGACAGCGATAGTGAGCGGATCCTGGCGGGCTCGCGTGGCGAGATCCCTGCCGAGGCGCGATTGGCGCGCCTGTGGGTGGACGGTCCCGCGCCGGGAGACGTGATGTGCCCGTTAGGGATGAGTGGCCGAAGCAAGAAAGTATCCGATTTGCTAGGTGAGGCTCGCATTCCCGTTTCCGAGCGCGCCGGCGTGCCCATGGTGAGGACGGCGCCGGGGGGTGCCGTGGTGTGGGTCGCCGGAGTTCGCGCGGACGAGCGTTTTAAGTGCACGGCCGCAACGCGCGTGGCATATCTGCTTCGTGTGGTCGTTGCGGAATAGCGTCCCACGCCAGCTATTCTGTGCGACGTTGACGGTATTCCCGCGCTGATGGCGTACGGGCTGGAAAATATTCCCCGTGCGCTGCTAGAATGTGAAGTTCGCGTCCATACGGCGGTGTGTGGGCGATAAGCACAAGAAAGGGTTGTCATGGCTTCTCAACATCCGGATATCGAGAAGGTTTTGTTTACGCAGGAGGATATCGACGGTATCGTCTCTCGCCTGGGCGAGGAGATTACGCGCGACTACGCGGGTAAGGATCTGGTGCTGATCGCGGTCCTACGCGGCGCCGTGGTCTTTATGGGCGACCTGATGCGCAAGATCGAGCTGCCGACCAACATCGATTTCATGGCTGTTTCGAGCTATGGCGACGGTGTGAAGTCCTCGGGTATCGTGCGTATCATTAAGGACCTGGATATCGACATCCGCGGTCGCGACGTGCTGATCGTCGAGGACATTCTGGACTCGGGCCTGACGCTCAAGTATCTGATGAAGAACCTCGAGAGCCGCAAGCCCGCTTCTCTGGAGGTCGCCGCCTTCCTGTGGAAGGACGTTGAGGACCGCGTCTCGGCCATCACGCCCAAGTATGTTGGAACCCATTGCCCCGATGCCTTTGTGGTGGGCTACGGCCTCGACTATGCCGAGCGCTATCGTAACCTTCCGTATCTGGGCATTTTGAAACCGGAGGTTTATTCGTAAGATGCCCGACGACCATAACGATAACAATTCCCAGACTCCCCGGGAGCCTAAGATCCCGGGGATGCCCGGAGGCAAGAAGCCCACGCGTACGGGCTGGCTGTATTTTATTTTGGCTTGCGCGCTTCTGGGCTACGCCTTCTTTAACATGGGCTCCGGCTTTGCCAATTCCAGCAATACCGTTAAGCTCGCGACGAGCGAGATGGTGAGCGCCATCAAGCAGGATCGCGTCGAAGATCTGACCTATACGGTTCAAGACGGAAGCGTGAAGGGTCATTACTGGAAGACGAAGAAGGACAAGGGCGATACGAGCGAGCTCAAGAGCTTCTCCTCGACCTATGTCGGCTCCGATTCGCTTGCCGAGCTCATGGCGGAGCACCCCGATACCAAGTACATCGTCAACACCAACGATCCCGATTTTTGGGGCGACTTGGCGATGAGTGTGCTTCCGACGATCGCCCTTATCGCCATCATGTTCTACTTTATGCGTCAGATGATGGGCGCCAACAACAGGAACATGCAGTTTGGCAAGACCAACGCCAAGACCAACGAGGCCACACGCCCCAAGGTCAAGTTTGAAGACGTTGCCGGCGTGGACGAGGCAGTCGAGGAGCTCGAGGAGATCCGTGACTTTTTGAGCGATCCGGATCGCTATCGCAAGCTGGGCGCCAAGATCCCGCGTGGCGTGTTGCTGGTTGGCCCTCCGGGCACCGGTAAAACGCTGCTGGCCAAGGCCGTTGCCGGCGAGGCGGGCGTGCCGTTCTTTAGCATCTCGGGTTCCGACTTTGTCGAGATGTTCGTAGGTGTCGGCGCCAGCCGTGTGCGTGACCTCTTTAAGGAGGCCAAGTCCCAGGCCCCGTCGATCATCTTCATCGATGAGATCGATGCCGTGGGACGTCAGCGCGGAGCTGGCTTGGGCGGCGGTCACGACGAGCGCGAGCAGACGCTCAACCAGCTGCTGGTCGAGATGGACGGCTTTGAGGAAAGCGAGTCGGTCATCCTGATCGCCGCCACCAACCGCCCCGACATTCTGGATCCGGCGCTGCTGCGTCCCGGTCGTTTTGACCGTCAGGTTACGGTCGACCGTCCGGATGTGAAGGGCCGCGAGCAGATCTTGCGCGTGCATGCCGAGAACAAGCCGATGGACGAGGACGTTAAGTTTGAGAAGCTCGCCCAGATGACCGTTGGCTTCACTGGTGCCGATCTGGCAAATCTGCTCAACGAGTCTGCGCTGTTGGCTGCCCGCCGCCATCGTTCCGTGATCTCGATGGACGAGGTCGAGGAATCGATGGAGCGCGTGATTGCCGGACCGCAGCGCAAGGGTCGCGTGATGACCGAGGCCGAGCGCACCACGATTGCCTACCACGAGAGCGGTCACGCCCTGGTGGGTCACATCCTGGAGCACTCCGATCCGGTCCACAAGATCTCGATCGTCAGCCGCGGCCAGGCTTTGGGTTACACGCTGCAGCTTCCGCAGGAGGACCACTTCCTCAAGACCAAGAACGAGATGCTCGACGAGCTCGCCGTGTTCTTGGGTGGCCGCGTTGCCGAGGAACTCATGTGCGACGACATCACGTCGGGCGCGAGCAACGATCTGGAGCGCGCGACCAAGATGGCGCGCGAGATGGTCACGCGCCTGGGCATGAGCGAGGAGCTTGGAACGCAGGTGTTTGGTGAGGCGCAGCATCAGGTATTCCTGGGCCGCGACTATGCCGATCATCAGGACTACTCTGAGGAGACGGCGCGTCGCATCGACATTGAGGTCCAGCGCATTATGCGTGAGGCCCATCGTCGTGCGGTCGAGATCCTGGATGCCCGTCGCGATCAGCTCGACCTGATGGCCAAGGTGCTGCTCGAGCGCGAGACCGTCGAGGGTGACGCCGTGAACGCCCTGCTCGACAACGAGTGGGACGCCTACCTTGAGCGCGAGGGCGATATCCTGGCGGCCAAGGAGGAGCGCAATGCCAAGGCGGCCGGCATGCCGACCAAGAAGCGCACGCCCCGTATGAGCGAGGAAGAGCTGGCGGCTGATGCCGCGGCCTTTGCGCAGGCGGCCATGCAGGAGGATGCCGAAGTCGCATCCGATGATGCTGGCGATGACCATGCCGTCGTCGATGCCGACGCCGACGCCGACAAATAGTCTTTGTGGCGAAAGCCTCCGCGGGGAAACCTGCGGAGGCTTTTTCTTTTCAAGACTTTAGTCCGCTGGCCGCGCAGCGGCCAGCTTTAAACCACCCGCTACGCGGGTGGAGACAAACGGCTTTACAAAGCCACCCCTCCGACCGATATTGACGATTGTTCAGGCCGTCAAGAATTCGAGTCG
>CABUTL010000075.1 GCA_902494375.1 uncultured Collinsella sp. | reverse complement strand
GGGCGCCCGCATCGAAATATTCGATGGCAGCCGCGTGGGACAGGACGGGACGCACAGAATCGGTAAAGGACACGGCCTTGTCTTCGCTATCGAAAAAGCAGCTCACACCCCAAACGACCGCAGGCGCCGCCTGCAGGGCAATCTCGAGCTCGGTGATGACGCCGATTGTGCCACACGCACCGATAAACAAATCGATGGCGTCCATTTCGTCCGCAACGAAATAGCCTGAGGCATTTTTTGTCTTGGGCATGGTATATCCGGGAAGATCGAGTTCGAGTGCACGGCCCGCTGCCGTCACGAGCGACAGGTGGCGGCCCTGGGCAAAAGCCTCGCCGCGCTGAAGCTCAAGCAAATCGCCATCAGCCAGCGCGACGTGGAGTCCCGTGATATGTGGGCGCATGGGGCCGTAAGCGTAGCTGCGGGCGCCGGAGGCGTTGCATGCCGCCATGCCGCCCAGACAGGCAGACGTCTCGGTGGGATCGGTGGGAAAGAACTGCTCGGGGGCCTCTTGGAACTCCTCGTAGGCCTCAAGCGATGCCTGGTCCCAACCAGCAGTCGGCAGCACCTTCTTGCTCAGCTGCTTGCGCAGCTCCGAGAGCACAACGCCCGGCTCCACGCGCAGCAGAAATTGGCCTTGTTCATCGCGACGAAGGCCCAAGTAGCGATTCATACGGGAAGTATTGAGGATATGCCCGCCGTGGGGCACGGCACCGGCGGCAAGGCCGGTCCGGGCGCCCTGAACCGTTACCGGGACACGCTCGGCATGGAGCTTTTCCAAAATGGCACGGACCTCGTCTTCCGTTGTCGGAAACGAGATGCTCGAGGCCTCGCCCGATGCGCGAGACTCATCGCGACCATACTCTTCGAACTCGTCGATGAAGGGTTTAATGGTTGCAGACACGCGAACTCCCCCTTTAGCTAACTACAGTGTTTGCAGGGAGATGTTACCGCATCGTTTCGTCGACGTGTTCGAGACCGTCTCCATAATTGGCGTTTTTTACGTTCGTGTAATTCGGTGAGCGGCTGGATTTCCTCGACAGACGATGCTTTTGACACATATCTCCCTGCCGTCGCCGATCGCTCGATTGTCGCTCGAAAAAAGTTGAAGTATTTTTTGCCGCCTTTTACCTGCGGAAACGCCAATCCGTCAAGCATTTGGTCAGAAATTGGTCAAGTAGCGGCTGATACGGTCGGCGTCGACAGCCAAAACCGATAGAAGTTTTGGCCCCAGAAGCAGGGAGGTTCCCATGGCATATTACTGGCCCCAGTACGGCATCGCCATCGAAGTCGACGACGATCCCCATCTCCTGCCTTTCGACGAAGAGGCATTCCCCGATACGGCGGTCTACCACGTTACCACCGATGTGATCTGCGACCCCGAGTCGTTCTCGGCGCTCGCCCACCACATCGCGCATATCCACGACATCGAGCTCCCTCCCGACTTCGAAGAGCTCGTCTACTCGCGCCGCCTGATGCTTCACATGCTCTTTGGAGCGGATCCGTCCACCTTTGCGCGTGTCTATACCGCCAAGGATGCCGCATGAGCGTGAAGAAGCCACCCCACTTTGCAGGCCTGGGGCATCACAAGAAGCTCATCGTTGCCTGCCTGGCCATCGTCTGCGCCTTTGTCGCCGTAGGACTATACGCTTGGCAGTCGCAGCCCGTACCCGAGGCGGGCGCTTCGGTTACGACGGCCGAGGGCAAAACGCGCCAGGAAATCCAAGATGAGCTCGACGCCATCGTCCGCGACAACATGATGACGATTTCGGTCGCGCCGGTCGCTCAGTTGCAGGAGGACGGCAAGCTGCGCGTCAACGTGCAAAACGTCCAAGACAATAAATTTCCCCAGCGATTCCGCGTCATCCAAAACGACGAGACCATGTACGAATCCGGTGTGGTCGAGACCGGCAAGACAATCGAGACGTGCCCCGCCGGCGACATCAAAGAAGGCGAGGCGTACATCGAGATCCAGGCACTCGATGCCAAGACCCTCGACAGCCACGGCAATCCGACACGTGTCAAGGTACGGGTTGAGCAAGCCGAGAACTAGCTTTCCGGCCGACGCGGCACCGCACGCAATTCACCAGCATTCGTCCAATCATCGCGGGGACGGCCCGCGGCGAATAGAAAGGAACGACCATGGACATCACCAGGAACATGAACGGAGCCAGAGCGCTCGTCGTGGGCGCAGGGCTCGCGCTCGCGCTCGCAATGGGCGCCGCCCCGACGCCAGCTATGGCAGCCGGGCGCGTTGGAACCACGAAAGTAATGGTCAGGACCGAGATCGACAACGTTGAGTTCAAAGTTCCGACGGTTATTCCCTTCGTCGCCAAGGCCGACGGCACGCTTCAGGGCCCCTCTGAAGACGCGACCACCATCGACAATCATTCGGCCTACGGCATCCATGTCACCAACATGAAGATCGACGCCATGAACACCTGGACCATTGCCGCCGACGCCAAGGCCGGAACCGCGCAGAACTCCATCGACTTTAAGGTCGGCCCCGACGGCGCACTCCAGAACGCCAGCGCCGCAATGCAGGGGACGGGCCTCGATCTTTCCAAGAATGCAGGCTTCGACATGGGCTACCAGGGCATTGCCGGCGGCACGGACAAAATTAAGCTCAAGACAAGCGGAAACGTCGCCCGCGTCACGCGCGACATCTTCCGCGTAACCGGCGAAGGCGATCAGGTTGCAACGATCACCTGGACGGTCGAGCCCGGTGCGCACACGGCATAAGGCCGTCGCCCTGGCCGCCGCCGTCGGCATCCTAGCGTTTGGGCCAGCCATGGCCTTTGCCCAGCAAGAACAAGCGCAGGCCGCCACACAAGTGACGGTCGACCTCTCGGAGCTCGACCGCGGCGACCGCGAGGAACCGTTGGCGCAGACAGGCGACAGACGATGGCTCTTGGCGGCAGGCGCCACAGCAGCAGGCGCGGGAACCGCCGGCCTCGGTCTACACATCAAACGCAGCCAGAAACAAAACACGGACAGGCCGCACTAAATTATCTAAGGAGACCCCATGGCATCGAAGAACCTTTTGCCCGTCGTCGCACTCTGCGGCGCGCTCGCAACCGGAACGCCTGTCGCCGCTTGGGCGACTCCCGCCATGGCAGACTCCTTACCAGCAGCCCTAAGCTCCGCACCAAATCCGTCGAGCGCCATTGCGTGCAAGCATTTTTCGATCGCACAGGCCGCAATCTCGACCTCGGGATGCCTTCGTCGTAATACGGACGGCTCGATAGTCGTGGATATCAATCGTTCGAACAAGGCAAACGGCTCCCAGGCGGGGTGCGCCGTCTGCACGTGGCGCTCGGTTGTGCTCGATGCAGATGGCGATCCATGCAATTTAGAGCTGCGCATCGACATCGCTTCGGTCGATGACTCGGCGAACGGAGCGAAGGTCGCCTTCGACGGTACGTTTTTCGAGAAAGGAGGCGGTATATGTCTGGGCTGCGCCGCCGCGAATGCAGACGATGCGCAGCCCACCCTCTCATTCACGGCATCGTTGCGGCTGACCAAAGCCGGTACCGATGCCATCGCGGCGGGAGAAGCGTCCCTGCTGTTCTACGCCGTCAGCACCAAAGACACAGACGCTCATTTCGAGAAGCCAGCCGGATCACTCAGCCTTACACGAGGGATAGAGGCAGGCCCTATTGAAATCGATGCCCACGCGCAAAGCAGGCAACGCATTCTTGCCGACCCGGCGCTTCTCGAAATGGAGTGGAACGGATCCGGAGCCATCGGAATTCTCCCCTCCGCGCTTGACGCCAAGGCGCTCCCCCCAAACGACGAACCCATCAACGCAACCATACAAGAAGAGAGCGCGGATAAAGAAGCAGGTGCGGGCGACACGCCGTCGCCGACAAACAGCGTCCCAGCTTCTTTCGAAGCGCCGAATGAGCCCGCTGCCGATCCAAACGATCCCGAGCTCGCGGACAGTCTGGGGCTTGCTAATCCTCAAGAGATCGATGAAGGTAACTGCTGCGTGCTTGCCGCGCTCGACCACACGGAGGTCATCGACGCTGCGAACATCGAAGTTGCCGCCGCCAATCAGCCCGTCCGCAAGTCGGCTATCATCGCATTTCCTGAATCCATCGAAGTCGTCTTTTTGCCATCGGGCGAGGTCGTGGCCCCAACACTGCTCACCTTGTTGGGCGCCAAGAATACTCGAAACGAAATTAAAAAGGTCACGGTTGTCGACCCTGCAACCACCGCCAAGCTGCGTCTGTACGCCGTTGCTCCAGACGGAGGCAAGACCTTGGAATTCGATGGTGACACACTCCTAGCCTGGCGACGTCTGGACATTATGCAAGACGTCTCGTATCAGATCGAACTCGAAGGGTTTGATCGTGCCCGCGATGCCAATATCATCGCCGCGGCTATTGAATCCCCACAGCGGCTTATGACACTGCGCTTTGAATACTATCCCTATGTCCCGACAACCACCTGAGGCTTAAATGCTGCGCATCATTCCTAACACCACTTATATAACGTATTAGATGAGTCGCGATGTGCCTTGCATTTCGTTCTGCTACGATTGCCACGTTGGCATCAATACGGGAGGGCTCATGCCGGGCTTGGGAACAATCATCAACGTTGTGCTTTTAGTTGCGGGCGGTCTTTTGGGATTAGCGGGCGGTCGCTTCATTACACCGCGCATCCAAGACACGCTCATGAAAGCATCGGGGCTGTGCGTCCTGTTTATCGGCCTGGGCGGCACCATGCAAAAGATGCTCATCATCGATGGAAAGGCACTAGCGACCACCGGCACCACCATGCTCATCGTCTCGTTCGCCCTCGGCTCGCTCATCGGCGAGGCCGTCAACTTGGAGGCCGCCATCGAGAACCTTGGCGAATGGCTCAAGCGCAAGACTGGCAGTGAGGGCGATAACGAGTTCACCAACGCTTTTGTCTCGACTTCACTCACCGTCTGCATCGGTGCCATGGCTATCGTGGGATCAATCCAAGACGGCCTGCTCGGCGACTGGTCCACGCTCGCCCTCAAGGGAGCGCTGGACTGTATCATCGTCTGCACCATGACGGCCTCGCTTGGCCGCGGCTGCATCTTCTCCGCCCTGCCCGTCGCCGTGTTCCAGGGGACGATCACGCTGTTTGCCGGCGCACTCTCCCCCATCATGACCACAGCAGCCCTCGACAGCCTTTCGCTCGTAGGCTCCATTCTCATCTTCTGCGTCGGCGTCAACCTCATCCGTCCTCAGACCTTCCGCACGGCCAATATGCTTCCCTCCGTCGTCATCGCCGTCATCTACGCCCTCCTGTTCTAAATCTATCTACGCAGCAGTATCTCGAACACCTGTTTGATGCTGTGCTATGATATGAGGTCACCGAAGCTGCGTTAGGAGAGGAGAAGCGGTGGCCGACCAGGACATCAAGATGCTCATCGAGCGCATTATGGCCGAGGCCCGGACCCATCAGTCTGCCCGCTTCTCAAACGAAATCTACGCAGACGAGCCGATTCTCAAAACCGGCCGACAGATGCAGAATTTCCTCCCCGACCAGTACCGTAAAATGCGCGAGATATCGCGCTGGCAGGATGACCCCAAGGGCGGTGCGGGCCGCTGGCTTTCGGAAGCCGAGCTTTTTTACCGCCAGGGCCTGCTGATGGCCGACTTTGAGGATGACTGTCCCTACAACGGCACCTTTAAGTCGTACTTTCCCACCTACAACGCCATGAGCGACCGGCAGTTGCGCGGCTACTTTACCTGGCGTGCCCAAGTGCGCCGCGGAACCGTCGAGGAAACGTCTACGTCCTTTGCCTTTCTGTATCTCTATGAGCTGATTTGCGGCATTGGCGTAGATGACCCGCTCGATGGTTTTAACAAGATCAAGGCTTTTTGGAATGTCTATCGCGCCTTCGAGCCCGGCATCGACCGGTTTGCGCGCGTGTGGCTGCAGGATTACGCCGTGTTCCACGGGCTCGACCCCAAGCTGCTTCGTGACTCTAAAACCGTCATGTTCGATAACGCCCTTATCGAGCTGCGGCGCGCGGCACGAGACCTTGTACCAGCACCGGCACCGTCCGGCCAGACCCCTAAGCGTCGCAAAACCTCCGAGCCCACGCTCCCCCTTCCGCCCGATGAGGTGCGCGAGGAGCGACTCATAGCCGCCATCAACGCCCTCTCCACGTACAACCTAAGTAACTCGCGGCTCGACCGCAGCCACCACCGCGATCTGCGCCACGTGGCGTGCGCCGTGTATGTCCGTATGGCGCGCTACTATGACACGCACCGAAAGACCGACATCGTGGCGAGCTTATTTGGGGAGGAGACGGCCATGCCCTACACCATGTTTGCCTCGGCCGTATTCTTTGCGCCCGAGCGCCACGAGGACTGCGAATACCGCCTGGATCCTATCCATATCTACCGTTGCCAAAACGGCTTTTGGGAGTGCATGCGTATCCACGGCAGCAGGCAAAAGAGCAGCAAACTCGGCGAAATGATGCGCGCCTGCGACCAACGCCTACGCCTGGCGCTGGACCCCGCCCATCCCCTTAAGGAAGAAAAGGTCCCCAAATATCTGGCCAAGATTATCGATGACGAGATTGTGGCATGGCTTTCGTGGGACGCCGCACACCAGCCCGTCAAGATCGAGATCGATTTGAGTCAGCTGGGACACATTCGAAGCGCCGCCGCACAAACGCGTGAGGCGCTTTTGATTGATGAGGAGCGCGAGGACGATGTGCTCGCAGAGGTCGATACGGTGGACTCCGAGCAGCCGAAAGCCGAGCCCGCAGCAGGCGCGTTTGTCGAACCGGTCACGGCGGCCGCAGGGCAGGACGAGGCCGACGAGCCAACCATTTCCACCGAACAGTTTGGTGTCGTGGCGCCGCTTCTTGCGCCGACGCCCCCGCCCGCAGCGGCTGCGCCCACTGACGC
>CABUTL010000074.1 GCA_902494375.1 uncultured Collinsella sp. | reverse complement strand
GGGCGGCAGCATGGACTTCGATGCGCTGCTCGATCGAGTGGAGACCGGCATTGCCGAGCGTCTGCGCGAGCTCGAGGCAGGCAACGTTGCCGCCGTCGACCCGACGTCGGCTCAGGCCGCGCATGCGCGCTGCTCGTATAACCACGAAGGAACGTTTGTAAGGAGGGACGTGTAGACCATGGATCTTTCGACTTTGATGCCGCAACAGCTGCAGATCGTCAAAACGCTCGACCGTCCGCTGTTTGTCTCGGCGGGCGCCGGTTCGGGCAAGACCTTTACCCTCACGCGCCGCATCGTCTACGCACTCTCTCCCGAATCCGGTCCGTTCGTTGAGCATCTGGACCAGGTGCTCGCTATTACCTTTACCAAAGATGCCGCGGCCGAGATTCGTGACCGCGTGCGCCGCGCGCTCATCGACGAGGGCATGGACGAGGAAGCACTGACCGTCGACGACGCGTGGATCTCGACCATTCACGGCATGTGCTCGCGTATCCTGCGCGCGCACGCGCTGGAGCTGGGCATCGATCCCGAGTTCACAGTGCTCACCGATACCGACGAGCTCATGGATCAGGCTGTCGAGCATGTGCTGGGCCGCGCAACGGCGCCCGATGCCGCCCCCGAGCTCGCGGCATCGCTCAAGGCCCTCTACGCCTGGTATCCCATGGCGGGCGAGGGCGGTTCCTTTGGCGCCGGTACGACCATCAAGGGTCTAGTGCGCGACCTGTTGGAGCTATCGAGCCAGCTGCCGGGCGGCATGGACGATGTGCGCGTGGCACGCGGCCAGGCCGACACCTCGGCGCTTGCCGATGCCTATCGTGCGGCGCTGGGCGCAAGCAAGGCCACGACCGAAAAGGCGCAGGTGGCACTCGACGCCATCGACGCGTTTGAGGCGAGCGGCAAAACCATGGAGGATGCGGCGCGACTCATGATGTCGTGCAGCATGCCTCGGGCGAGCAAGGCATTCCCCAAGGAGCAGGTGGAGCTACTCAAGGCCGAGGCGGCCGATGCGTTTATCAATATCGTGCTTGCCTGCGGCGGCCCGGCGCTCGATGCGCTGGTGGGGCTTGCCCGTGCTGTGGAGGCGGAGTACCGCGCGCTCAAGGCCGGCCAGTCCGCGCTCGACAATAACGATCTGTTGCGCATGGCATACGAGGCACTGCGCGATTATCCCGCCATCCGAGCCGCCTACGAGGGTCGCTTTAAGATGGTCATGATCGACGAGTTCCAAGATACCGACCAGATGCAGGTCGATCTGATTCGCTATCTGACGGGCGCGGGGGAGCGCGCGCTGTGCACCGTGGGCGATGCGCAGCAGTCGATTTACCGCTTCCGTGGCGCCGAGGTCGAGGTATTCCGTCGCCAGGAGCGCAAGGTGGGTTTGACGGCGGCGCCCGATGTGGCTGCCGCGACCGATGCCCCCGCCGGCGAGCTCGTCAAGCTCGTGCGCAATTTCCGCAGCCACGACGAGGTGCTGCGCTACGTAGCACGCGTCTTTGACGGCGACACCGGTGGTTTGATGCAGGGGTTCTTGGATCTTGAACCGAGCGACAAACGCAAAGACAAGCTCAAGGCAAAGGCTTCGCGCCGCCAGGCGCTGTTCGTTGCCGGTGGCAGCACGCAGGAGCGAACGCAGGCGAAAGCTCGTGCGATTGCGGAGCGGTTCCAGGCGCTCGTCAAAGCGGGGCAGCCCCAGGGCGATATGGTGTTGCTGCTGGGCCGCATGACCAATGCCGATGTCTATGCGCAGGCCTTCCGCGACCAGGGGCTCGACTGCGTGATCGCAGGCGGCTCAGTCTTTGCCCAAGCTGCCGAGGTACAGACGGTACGCGCCCTGGTCTGCGCGCTCGCCAATCCGGCCGATACGGCGCAGGGCCTTATGCCACTGCTGGCCTCGCCGATGTTTGCGCTCGGCGCCCAGGAGTTCCTGGCGCTGGCGACCAAACTCGACGATCAGACGGGCGAGACGTCGCGCCGGAATATCGACATGGGCATCATGAGCGATTTCGACGTGCCGGGTTTGCAGAACCTGCCGCTTGTGACGCGCGCCCGCGAGGTGCTGCGGTATGCGCTTTGTCGCGTGGGCCGCGATTCGTTCGCCGCCATCGCGCGCGACGTGGTCAATGCTTCCGGCTGGTTCGTGCGTCTGGCGCAGCGCGGCCCCGAGGGCAAGGCCATCGCCGCCAACGTGCTCAAGGCGCTCGATGCCGTGGCCGAGGCAGAGGCCGAGCTCGGCAATTCTCCGCGCTCCATCGCGTTCGCCTTCGACCGCTTCTTGGCGGGCAAGGAGGCTCCGGGCGCGCTCAACGAGGAGGGCGACGGCGCGGTGCGCATCATGACCGTGCATGCGTCCAAGGGTCTGGAGTATCCGGTCGTAGCGGTCGCCGAGTGCTTTGGCGTGCGTAAGTCCTCGGGTGCGGCACAGATGGGTCGCGTCGAGGGCGGAGCGCAGGTCGTGGCACTGCCGGCGCGCTTCGATGGCGTTAAGCTTGCCGACGGGACCTTCGTGAAGGGCGATGACGTCAAAAAGCAGTTTGAACATGCGTTTAAGGGCAAGGGCACGTCGCTGTGGTTGCCGCCAGAGCTTATGGAGGACGTATGCGCGACGGGCTCTCCCGCCGAGGCATTTGCCCGCCTGCGCAACGACGACCTGCAACTTTCGCTTGAGGAGCGGGCTCGTCTGCTCTATGTCGCCATGACGCGAGCGCGTGAGCTGGTCATTTTGGCGATGGACGCCGGCGTGAGCCGCGGCAAGGTGACGGCGCCGACCTTCGATGTCGAGACGGATCTGACTTACGACGTGCTGCGCCGCATCCTGCCGACCGGCAGCCTGGACATGCCGCAGCTCGATAGCGACCGTTTAGCGTTCGACAACTCCAAGCCGGGCGACTACGAGCTCATCTCGCTGGCGGACTTTACGTTTGGCGAGCAGGTGTTTGAGGCCAACGCTTCGCTGGATGTCGAGGGCAGGCTTGTTCGTGGCGATGCCGATGCCGCCGATAATGCTGCGCGCTCAACCGTTCCCGGTCCTGCCGACCCCGAGCCCGATTCGTTTGAGCTTGTGTATCCCCAGGCAGTGGGCGTGCGCATGGGCACCTGTCCATTCCCGGCGCGTGACTCATATAGCTACTCGTCAATCGCCGCGGCACTGCATGCCGAGACGGAAGACCGTGCCGCCGAGACGCGCGTGCCCATGGACGAGGCTGGCGATGATGCGGAGTCGGATGGTTCCGAGATGACGGATGCAGACGTGGCCGCCGTTGAGCCCGCCGGCAACCCTATGGCGCTGGGCTCGGCGTTCCATGCCGCCTGCCAGTGGCTGATCGAGATGGGTTCCGATGCACTGCCCGCTGAGCGTGCCGATGCGCTGGCGCGTCTGTGGTGCCTGACGCCGGAGCAGCGCGAACGCTTCGACGTTGCCCTGGACCGCTGGCTCAAGTCGGCTGTTCGTGCCGACCTGCTCGCGTGGCCGTGCGTTCGCGCCGAGGTGCCGTTCTTTTCACTGGGCTGCGAGGACGAGGACATTGCCCGCTACGGTGTCTATGCCGAGGGCGCCATCGATGCACTGGCGACCGACCCGGCCGATCCGTCGCGCGCACTGGTCATCGATTACAAGACAGGTGGCACGCCGGATGAGACGCCGGACCAGCTGCTCGAGAAGCACGCCCTGCAGGCGCGCGTCTACGCCGATGTGTTGCACAAGGCGGGCTTTGAGGCCGTGACCGTCAAGTTCGTCCGCGTGGAGCAGGCGAATCCAGCCATCTTCGTCGAACCCGCCGAACCTCAAGTGGTCACCTACAACCTCTAGCCACCTCAGGCTTTACGGTGCTATTTGGGTAGTTTTGCGGCTGTAAAGCCCTCAATCGTCCAAATGGCACCGCAACGCATGGGAGAGCCTGGGGCGTTACAATGACTCGAACGGTTCAAACGAATAAGGAGCCATCATGCAGCTCACCAAAACGCTTAAGGTGACACCGGAGGAGCTTTTTGACGCTCTGGCGGGGTCCATCATGCAGGATATCGAGAACGCCACGGGCAAGCGTCCCAGCCGCAACAAGCTCAACGGCTATAAGTACGAGAAGCGCGCCCAGTCCGCAAAAGGCAAGGCCAAGGGCACGGCGATCAAGGTTAAGATCAAGCACTTTGACTACCCGTGCCTCTATGAGGTCCGTTTTCAGTATGCGGCGGGCATCAATACCATGCGCTATGAGGCTGCACCTGCTGGCGATGGTGCCTGCGAGCTCACCTATACCGAGGATTTTCAGGGCGTGGGTGGCAACACGTCTGGCACGCGCGGCAAGCTCGGCCTCTTCTTCTATGAGCGCAAGCTCAAGAGCCACGCCAACCAGACGATTGATCAAATCGTCAAATACATCGAGGGTGAGCGCCGCGTAAAGGCTAATCCCGCCTTCGCCGATGATACTGCCGAAAACGCTTCGGATGTACTCCATTGATACCCTGTGCAAAAGCTTTACCGCTCTTCACATCAACTGTGAACACTTCAGGTTTCGAATCAGTAGCGAGCGGCCCGACAAAAATAGTTGTTGGTAGTGCCAAATGAATAAGAATGCCACTACGCAACTGCACGTCTATTCCGCCTTTTTCGTTCTCACGGGATTTGTTTTAAATCGGGGAGTGTTTCTACTTTTCCTTGCGGAGAAAGGAATGTCTGTCACGGAAATCGCGCTTTATCAAGCCCTGTTCAACATAGCAACGGTCGTCCTCGAGCTGCCAACAGGGCTGATAGGCGATTTCTTTGGAAAGAAGTTTTCGATTCAAGTGGGCGTGCTGCTGCTTTTCTTCCATACCGCCGGCATGCTGTTGCTCTCAGGCCCCTTTCTTGTCGTGCTTTCCCTTGTTGAGGCACTCGCCTACTCCCTTCAATCGGGATCCGAACAAGCACTTTTATATGAAATTGCCCGAAATGCCGGTCAAGGAGAGCGCTTCCTCACCATCAACGCTCGGCTGCTTGCCGCGCAATCAATCGCTACGGGAATGGCAATTGTGCTCGGATCTTTCATTGCCCAAGTATCTTGGAGTGCCCTCTACGTATGTGTCTCCGTTTTCTATCTCCTGCAGCTTTTCCTTCTGTATCCCATTGAGAGGACGGAAACGACCCGTTCTGAAAGATCAGAAAAGGGGAGGTTTGACGCAGCCAAGATGTTCAGGCGCGAGACCTGGCGCGTTGGAGAATCCGCTTTTGCGGTATTGCTTCTCCTCATCGGCACAAGCATGCTCGACGGATTCTACGGGAGTTATTACAACTTGAATCAGTTGGTATTCGACGCATTTGATGCTCCCGTCTCCATAATAGGAATCTTTTTCGGTGCATCCTATGCAGTAAATGCGACGGCCTACATTGCAGCAGATTTCTTCTCATCGCGTTTCGGGAAAAGAAATACCATGCTCGTCTCGATGCTAATCGAGGCTGGCCATTTCTTGATTCTTCCGTGGCTCGCTTCAAATCCTCTGTGCTTGTTTGGCCTTAGCATGGTGCTTTGTTTCCTCCCAGAAGTGGTGTACATCACTTCGGAAAACTTAATCCAAGACGCGATAGCGGACGATCTCCGCGCGACGATCCTTTCCGTCGCATCTCTGGTAAGGGCCTTCTTTTCCGCAATGTTTTTCTTCATATTTGGACATGTGTTGGGGTTATATCCCATTCAGATAGCGCTCGGTATTATTGGTGCAATCGCGATAGCAATTACCGCCGTTGTTTCATTAAAAATGGTAGGAATGCAGGTCTCCAAGAATTGATATATCGATTGACGAGCTATCCGAAGCGTCGAGCCTTCTTGATGGACATGACTATCCGTCACAAATCATTCCGCGCATCGCCGGGGTTCCAGTAATACTCGATATATCTGGATGCCCTCATTCCCCTTTTTGAGGGTCCCAAAAAGACTACCCGTGTGGGTTTGGCTAGGTTCGGGTGCTGTCCGTGCCGTGCGGTAAAATCGTTCAGTCAGAACACGAACCCGCATCGGAGCTCATCATATGGCATTCGTCCATCTGCACAATCACACTGTTTTCTCCATGCTCGACGGCGCAACCCGTATCCAGGATATGGTCAACCGTGCCGTTGAGCTTGGCATGCCCGCCGTGGCCATTACCGATCACGGTTACATGTACGGCGTACCCGACCTGGCGCTGGCCTGCGACGCCGTCAATCACAACACGCCCGAGTACAAAACCTGGAGCCACGACAAGGCCTTCTTGGAAAAGGACCGCCGCGACGAGCTGGTGGAGCCCGATCCCGAGGAAAACCCGCGCGAGCATGCCCAGTATGTGAAGGACATGGCCATGTGGGACGAGAAGGGCAACATCGACGAGCTCAAGCCGCCCCTGGTCATCAAGCCCATCTTCGGCTGCGAGGTCTACTTTACGCCGGACGAGACCCTTGCCCGCGACCACAAGCCCGAGCTCTATCATATGATCCTCCTGGCCAAAGACCAGGAAGGCTACGTCAACCTGATGCAGACGGTCTCCGAGGCCGCCGTGCAGGGCTTTTACTACAAGCCCCGTGTGACGCTCGACAACCTGCGCCGCCATGCCAAGGGCATGATCTGCACGAGCGCCTGCATCGCGGGCATCATCCCCAAATACATCGACCGCGGTGACATGGAGGGCGCCATCAAGTGGGCTGAGACCTTCCGTGACACCTTCGATCCCGGCGACTTTTATATCGAGATCCAGGAACACGGCATCACCACCGACAACGGCCTGACCGACGAGCAGATGGACCGCACGCTCATCGACATCGCCAAGCAGGTGGGCGTCAAGGTCATCGCCACCAACGACTTCCACTACCTGCGCCGCGAGGACGCGCCCGTGCAGGACGTCATCATGTGCATCGGCATGAACGCCAAGGTCGACGACCCCAACCGCATGCGCATGACCGGCTCGGAGTTTTACATGAAGACCG
>CABUTL010000073.1 GCA_902494375.1 uncultured Collinsella sp. | reverse complement strand
GGACTTTGGGCATAGCCCTTCACAAAAAAACTTTCTACCCAAATTCTACCCAACTGACGTTAACGATGCCCTTATATAAGAAAGCAGGTCAGACGATTTATACCGTCTGACCTGCATTTACTTCTGGTGCCCCCGGGCGGATTCGAACCGTCGACACCCGCTTTAGGAGAGCGGTGCTCTATCCCCTGAGCTACGGAGGCATGTTGTACTAGTGTAGCAGATTTACACGTTGTGATGCAGCGTGTAGCCACTCTTCGAAGTTGCGGTGGAACAGCCCTCCGGAAAGTGCGTCCCACTATCCAGGCAAATTCTGGGTCAGACTTTCCCCATGGGACCTCGCTGGGAAACTGTGTCCCAGAATTTCGACTCGAAACGGGACACGGTTTCCCAAACGGGCCCGTTCCGGAAACTACATCCCGCAATCGGCACTCGAACCGGGATGCACTTTCCCGATCGAGCCTCATGGGAAACCGCGTCCCACTTTAGGGGGGCGCTCTTTAATGGCTAGTTGCCTTTGTGGAAAAGGTTCTTGATGACGGAGGGGATGCTCTTGGCGCCCTTGGCCGTCACATCGATAAAGTCGGGCGAACGAACGAGCTTGTCCTCGTCAATGTACTTACGCACCGCGCGAAGCGTTTCCTTGTCATTGCGCGTCGAAAACGTAAAGTGGCCATTCTCTTTGGTAAAGATGGCAAAACGCGTAATCTTCTTGGTGCCGCGCAAAACCTCGGCGGCAATATAGTCGACCTCGTCCCACGGGATTTGGATATAATCCTCGGGATTGCGCTCGTTATAGTACTCAAACGCCTTATTGCCCACCATCACGTTACCGTGACTGGTAAGCCCCATCAGGCAGGTTGCCGGCGTTGCCAGATCGACCGTGCTGTTCTGAGATTGCGCCATACGCGCCTCGCCCTCCAAATAAAACAATCGGACCGCATCCAGTGTACCCACCGGGTGCGGTCCGTTTCAATGGCTCAAAAGCCCTTGCCTAGCAACTCTCGGTCTTAAGCCGAAGCGTGCTTACATGAAGCCGCAGACGCGACCGATGATGCCGACGGCGAAGAGAGCCAGGATGATGACGATCGGGCTGACCTTCTTCTTGAGGAGCTTGCAGACCAGAAGGGTCAGGCACACGGCGGCAAGGCCAGGGATGAGCTGATCGAGGTTGGCCTGAAGCGTGGTGACCTTCACCGGGTCGAGTGCGTTGGCACCGACAGAGCTGTACATCGTCAATGCCTGCTTGATGCCCTCAGAACCGGCGGGCAGGTTGGCCCAGTCGATATAGGCGCCAGCGGACTGCGTGACCTTGGAGACGACCGGGGTGAAGGAGATGGACACCCAGCGCTCGACCAGGGCGCCGATGATGAACATACCCAGGATGGAAGCACCCTCGGTGACCTTGCCCATCAGACCGCCGGAGAGGTCCTTGGCGATGGAGGAGCCGACCTTGTAGCCAAACTCCTGCGTGTACCACAGGAAGGCGTAACGGATGATGTTCCACGCGAAGAAGAACAGCAGCGGACCGGCGATGCTGCCGGACAGGGCCAGGGAAGCGCCCAGTGCACCCAGAATCGGGCGAAGGGTGAACCAGAAGGCGGGGTCGCCGACGCCGGCGAGCGGGCCCATCATACCGACCTTGACGCCCTGAATGGCGACGTCGTCAATCGGAGCACCGTTGGCGCGCTCCTCCTCGAGGGCGAGGGTAACGCCAATGACGGGGGCGGAAACATAGGGGTGGGTGTTATAGAACTCCAGGTGGCGCTTAAGAGCGGCAATCTGGTCATCCTTGCTGGTGTAGAGCTTCTTGATCGCAGGGATCATTGCGAAGCACCAGCCGCCGTTCTGCATACGCTCGTAGTTCCACGAGCCCTGAAGGAACTGATGACGGAAGCAAACCTTCTTACGGTCAGCCTTGGTGAGCTGAATCTTGTTCTCTGCCATATGTATCACTCCCCTCCTACTCGTAATCGTTCAGAATGTCGCCGAGCGGGTCACCGGAGCCACCGCCCATGCCGCCACCCTGCTTGGCCAGATCCTTAAGGCCAAGGTAGATGAGGGCAAGGGAGATGCCGATGAGGCCAAGGGCGATCAGCGTGAGCTGAGGGATGGCAGCAAGGACAAAGCCGAGGATGAAGAACGGCCAGGTCTCCTTGGTGGCCATCATGTTGATGACCATGGCGTAACCGACGGAAGCGACCATGCCGCCGCCGACAGCCATGCCGCCGGACAGCCAATCGGGCATAGCGTTAAGCGCGTTGGTAACGGCCTCGGCCGGGATGATGCACAGAAGTACTGCCGGGATGGCGATACGAACACCCTGCATGAGGATGCCGGCGTACTGCCAACGCTCGATGCCGGCGAAGTCGCCCTTCTCGGCGCAGGCGTCCATGGCGTGAACCATAGCGGTAGCCAGGGTACGGCAGATCATGGTCAGGAACAGACCAGCGACCGACAGCGGGACGGCGACGGCGATGGCGGCGGTAACGGCCTTGGCCGAATCGGTGGCGCCACCGTTGAGGGCGAGCACCATGATGATCGAAGAAGCGACCGAGGCCAGAGCGGCGTCAGGCGCGACGGCGGCGCCGACGTTAGCCCAGCCAAGGGCCATCATCTGGAGCGAACCGCCCAGGAGGATGCCCTCCTGAAGGTGACCGGTTACGAGACCGATAAGCGTGCATGCCACGAGCGGCTGATGGAACTGGAACTCATCCAGAATGCCTTCCATACCGGCAAGCAACGCGACAATCGCAACAAGCAGAATAGTGATTGCAGACATGTATCGGACCCTCCTTTACTATGCTTGAGCGGCCAGTTCGGCCTTAGCTTTCTTCAACATGGCGTCGAGATCCTCGGAGGAATCCGAAGGAACCTTGCGGACCTCGAACTTGACGCCCTTGGCCTTGAGGGCCTCGAGAGTCTTGACGTCATCATCGCCCATAGCGACAGCGTTAGTGACGACGACCTTGCCCTTGGAGTGGGCCATGGAACCGATGTTGGCTTCCTTGATGTCGACGCCGGCCTCGATGGCCTTGAGCAGATCCTGCGGGTTCTCAAAGAGCAGCATGGCCTTGGTGTCACCAAAGCGCGTGTCCTTGACGACCTCGGCCATCTTCTTGATAGGCACGACGTTGGCGTGGACTCCCGGAGGGGCAGCCTGCTCGATCATGGTCTTGCGGAGCTCGTCGTGAGCAACGCCGTCGGAGACCACGATGATGCGGTTGGGGTTGATCTGCTTGGTCCACGTGGTGGCCACCTGACCATGCAGCAGGCGCGTGTCGATACGGACGTGGGCAATCTTGATGTGCCCGTCGCCGATCACCGTTCCCGGAGGAATGGCACCCGCAGGAGCAGCGGCGGCCGCAGCCGGCTTCTTCTCCTCGGGCTCCAGAGACTCGGGCTTGACGCGCACGCCGGCCTTAGCCTCAGTCACGAGATGTTTTGCGATCGCATGTGCAGTGTTCTTTGCGTCAAAGCGCTGCGAATATGCCTCGATGAGCATAGGCAGGTTGACACCGGTGACGATAGCCCAGGAATCGTGGCCCTCGATGAGACCGCTGATCTGGTTGAAGGGCGTGCCGCCCCACAGATCAACGAGGAAGAGCACCTGCTCCTGGTCCTCGAAGGAAGCGACTGCTTCCTCGACCTTGGCTCGGAAGTCGTCGGGGCCCATGCTCGGCTCGAGCGAGACCACGGCTACAGACGGCTGATCGCCAAAGACCATCGAGCCCGTCTGCTTGATTCCAGCCGCCAAGTCACCATGGCTAGCAAGAACAATACTTACCATCACATAACCTCCTTTTTGTCTACGTAATTCCTACACGACAGTTATGGAGTATAGCTGCAAATACAGCAGAATTGTTTGAAAAACTGCAAAAGGTAGCATTATTTGTTTAAACGTCTTAATTTGTTACAAGTTGATTACATTCCAGCATCATTGGCTGATCTGCCGCTGATAACTGATACCCAACCAATACTTACACGACGGATATGCGCATGCTGTCATTATTACCGCTTTTAAACAGATGCAAACGTGCTGAGACTGAGGCTATTTCGTTTAAACAGCTATGCCTTGACTAATGGCGAGCGATATGCTCTAGCAAAGTAGTTATTGGGGACGTTCTTAAATGGCTAGTCATTGGGGACGTTCTTTTTCGACTAGTCGTTTAAGAACGTCCCCAACGACTAAGTTAGGCGATGTGGAGGGGGTTGGCGGCGTCGACGGCATCGGATAGGCCGTCGGGGGCAGCGTCTGTCGGGTCCTCGTCGGGGGTCTCGATCTGCTTGATCATGACCTCCTGGCCCTGCAGCAGATAGGTCTCGCCGCTACCGCAATGGGGGCAGGTCTTGCCGTGCTCGACCGTCGCGTAGTCGCAGCCGCACGCCTCGCAATGCGTCACGGCCTCGACAGGCTCCACAATAAGCTCCGCGCCCTGCGTGATAGGCTTTTTATCTGCCGCCCAGCGCCAAGCATCAAGCAGCAGATCGGGAACGACGCCCGAGACCTCGCCCAGGAGCAGCGTCACGTTCGAAACGCGACTCACGCCATTGGCGCGCGCCACATTCTCGACATCGCGAATGATGTGATAGACGATTCCTAATTCATGCACTTTTTCTTCCGCCGTTCTAACGAACGGCGGTCGACTTGACGCTGCGCGAGCCCCAGACGGACGATCTGCCTTTCAATCGTCGGGCATGGGCAAAAGCCCTATGCCCTCCTCTTTCAAGGCACCTCGCCACGCCTGGGACTCGCTCGCTGTCCAACCGTTCTCTGCGCCGTTCTCTTGTTTGTTGCGTTTTTTATTTCTTCCCAAATTTGATTTTGATCGCACGCTTCAAAGCGTACTTGCCCAGGCTGGGGAGCTTTTGCTCGTATTTGACCATCGTGGAGCACTCGGGGCGATCGCGATCCAGATGGATGGCATCGAACGCGCACTTGGTGGTGCACAGGCCGCAGCCGATACACTTGTTGGGGTCGACGATCGAGGCGCCGCAGCCCAGGCAACGGGCGGTCTCGGCGCGCACCTGCTCTTCGGTAAAGGTCTCGACGTACTCGCTAAACGGCGCGGCCTTCTCGCGCTCGCGGTCCACATGGGCAACCTCGCGGCTCGCGTTGTCGTAGCTCTCAATCACAACATCGTCGCGGTCAAGCGCGGTGTAGCGGCGCTGGTTGCGGCCGATGGTGAGCGTGGACCCCGGCTGCACAAAGCGATGGATGGACACCGCGGCCTCGTGGCCGGCGGCGATGGCGTCGATGCCAAAGCTCGGACCGGTATAGACGTCACCACCCACAAAGATGTCGGGTTCGGCGGTCTGGTAAGTCTGGGGATCGGCAAGGGCGCCCTGGCCGCGGCCGAGCTCCACCTTGGAGCCAGCCAGCAGGTCGCCCCACACAATGGACTGGCCAATCGACATGACGACACGGTCGGCATCGACACGACGCAGATCGTTCTCATCGTACTCGGGCGCAAAACGGCCCTCGTCGTCAAAGACACGCGTGCAGCGCTTGAAGGTGATGCCGCGCACATGACCGGCCTCGTCCAGGTGAACCTCCTTGGGGCCCCAACCGCAGCTGATGTGCACGCCGTCCTCGATGGCCTCGCGACGCTCCTCCTCGCTGGCGGGCATCTGGGCCTCACTCTCCAGGCAGAACATCTCAACGTGCTCAGAGCCCAGACGGCAGGCGTTGCGCGCGACATCGATAGCAACGTTGCCGCCGCCCACCACAATGGTGCGGCCG
Organism: uncultured Collinsella sp.; assembly: GCA_902494375.1. GTDB lineage: Bacteria > Actinomycetota > Coriobacteriia > Coriobacteriales > Coriobacteriaceae > Collinsella. The sequence continues at coordinate 1,201 of CABUTL010000073.1, read as the reverse complement.
GGCAGCGCGTCGATCTTGCCGCTGTTAACCTCGCGAAGGAAGTCGACGGCCACGGTCACGTCCTCGGCATCCTCGCCCGGAATGCCGGCAAGGCGGCCGCCCTGGCAGCCAATGGCAACGTAGAAGGCCTTAAAGCCCTGCGCGCGCAGCTCGTCGAGCGTCACGTCGCGACCGACTTCCACGCCATAGCGGAACTCGGCACCCATCAGGCGAATAACCTCGACCTCGGCCTCGATAACATCCTTCTGCAGCTTAAAGCTGGGAATGCCATAGGTGAGCATGCCGCCCGGGCGCTCGTTTTTCTCGAACACGACGGGCTTGTAGCCCTTCTCGGCCAGATAGAAGGCGCAGGACAGACCGGCCGGACCGGCGCCGATGATGGCGATCTTCTGGTCGAAGCCGCCGGCACGCGTCGGGGTCACCACAGGTGGGACATAGCGAGTCGCGGCATCCAGATCGCGCTGGGCGATAAACTTCTTGACCTCGTCGATGGCCACGGCCTCGTCCACGCGACCGCGGGTGCAGGCATCCTCACAGCGGCGGTTGCACACACGGCCGCAGATAGCGGGCAACGGGTTCTCGCGCTTGATGAGCGCCAACGCCTCGTCATAGCGGCCCTGCGCCGCGAGCTTCAAATAGCCCTGAACGGCAACGTGCGCGGGGCAGGCCGTCTTGCAGGGAGCGGTGCCGGACTCATGCGTCTCGATACGGTTGTCGTTGCGGTAGTTGGGCGACCACTTGGTGTGGTCCCACTTGGTGGCATCGGGCAGCTCCTGGCGCGGATACTCGGGCACCTGTCCGCCAGCCTTTTTGCTACAGAGCTTCTGGCCCAGTTTGGCGGCGCCGGCCGGACACACCTCAACGCAGCGACCGCAGGCCACGCACTTGTCCTTCTCGACCTTGGCGACGTAGGCCGAGCGCGACAGGTTGGGCGTGTTGAACAGCTGCGAAGTGCGCAGGGCGTAGCACACGTTGACGTTGCAGTTGCAGATGGCGAAGATTTTGTTCTCACCGTCGATGTTGGTGATCTGGTGCACAAAGCCGTTGTCCTCGGCCTGGCGCAGGATGTCGTAGACCTCCTCGCGCGTCACATAATGGCCGCGGTCGGTCTCGACCACGTAGTCGGCCATATCGCCCACGGCGATGCACCAATCGGCCGGGTCGTCGGCGCAGCCCTCTCCCATCACGCGACGGCTCGCGC
>CABUTL010000072.1 GCA_902494375.1 uncultured Collinsella sp. | reverse complement strand
CAGTTGTGCTTCTTGGCGGTCTTGTTGGCCTCGACGGTCTCGGGCGTGGAGCCACCGAGGGAGCAGGTGATCACGAAGGTGTGCTCGTTGACCCAGGAAGGCGTGTCGTAGTTGAACTCGTTAGCAGTGAAGATCTGAACGTTCAGCTTGTCCGTGTTGTTGGCCAGGAAGTACTTGGCGGGGTAAAGGTCGGACATGGAAGCACCGCAGCCGACGAAGGCGACGCTGTGAATCTCGTGGTTGGACAGGACGTCAGCGACGATCTGCTTAGGGAGGTTAAGGTCGATCTCGTACATCTGACACATTCCTTTCAATTTTTGCGGCGCCACATTGCCGGGCGCTCGCAGGGTTACCGTGGTTTGGGCCGAGTCGCCGGCCCGTTGAGGATGCGACAAAGGGACTGTCCCATTGTCGCATTTTGGGGATGGAAGCCTGCCTGGGGTATGGGATGCCAGGCAGGCCCCCGGGGGAAAGCGGTTAGGCGCTTAGTCGCGACTAAGCCAGGATGCCGACCGCGGAGAGGGCGATGCCGCCCACAATGGCGATCACGAGAAGCCAACCGGTGTTGACGTTCTTCTTGATGAGCCAGTACATAAGGCCGGTGAGGCCAAGGGAGATCATCTGGGGCATCATGCTGTCCAGGATGTCCTGGATAACGACGGTGCCGTCAGCGAACTGCAGCGGGGTGGTGGCGCCGATCAGCGTGGCGATCATGCCGCCCACGGACATAAGACCCACGATGCCGCAGACATACATGAGCTTCTCCATGAGGTCGCCGCCCTGAAGCTTGCTCAGGTACTCGTGGCCGCCCTGATAGCCCATCTTGGCTGCGAACCAAGTAATCAGCACGGAGGGGACGATGGAGATGAGAAGGGCCAGGATCGGGCCCATGATGGAGCCCTGCTGAGCCAGCTGAACGCCCAAGCCAAAGGCGATAACGCGGATGGTGCCCTGGAAGAAGGAGTCACCGATGCCGGAAAGCGGGCCCATAAGGGAGGTCTTGACCGCGTTAATCGAATCGGGGTTGAAGTTCTCGGGATCCTTGGCGTACTCCTCCTCCATGGAGGCGGCGAGGCCCAGGATGAAAGCGCTCGTCTGCGGGGTGCAGTTGTAGAACGCCATGTGACGGTGGTAAGCCTCTTTCTTAGCAGCAAGCTGCTTGGGGTCGGACTCGTCCGGATAGAGGCGATCGAGCGTGGGAACCATACCGTAGAGGAAGCCCATGTTCATCTGACGCTCGTAGTTCCAAGAGGCCTGGATGGCCCAGGAGCGCCAGAAGAACTGGCTGACCTTCTTGTTCAGGGACACGTCCTTGGTTGCGGTTGCCATAGTGTGTTCCTCCTTAGTCTTCGTCGTCTTCGAGCGGATCGTAGTCGGAATCGACACCGGCGGCTGCATGGGAACCGTTGAACTTGAAGCCCATGAAGACGACAGCCAGGCATACACCGATCAGAGCGACCGCGATGACGGACAGGTTGAGGTAAGCGGCGAGCAGGAAACCGATGAACAGGAACGGAGTCATACCCTTCTTGATCATCATGGTGAGCAGCAGAGCCAAGCCGTAGGCGGTCATGATCTTGGTCGAAACGTTAAGACCAGTGGACAGCCACTCGGGAACCATGTTGACGATGGCCTGAACCAGGTCGGTGCCAACAAAGACGGCGAGGAAAATCGGCAGGAAGTACATGATGGCGTACAAACCGGAGCCGGCGCAGATGTGCATACGGTAGGCGGTCTTGAACTTTCCGTTATCAATCGCGCTATCTGCCACATGGGTGAGGACGGCGATGATGGAACGGAACACGATGCCGAGGAGCTGACCCAGGACGGCGACCGGGATGGCGATCGTCATGGCGGTCTCGGCAGAAGCATCGGTCAGGCACGCAAAGGCAGCGGCCACGATGCCGCCCAGGACCATATCGGGCGGAACGGCGGCGCCGACCTGCACCAGGCCCATGGACACGAGCTCGACGGCGGCACCGACGGCAAGGCCGGTGGGCACATCGCCCAGCAGCAGACCGACGAGCGTAGCGCCAACGAGGGGCTGCTCGAAGTTAAGACGACCGAGCAGGCGGGAGTCCCACATGCAGAACACGCCGACGAGGCCGACGAGCACCGCACTGATGAACGTATTCATACCCTTCTCCTTTCAGTCAGGCAAAAGCCTGGTTGATTACAGCTTGGCGTCGATGTCGACGCTCTGATACGTAGGGGTCTGCTGGACGTAGAGCTTGATGCCCATGTCGAGCAGCTGGTTGACGTCGGCCTTCTGGTTGGCGTCGAGGAAGACGGAGCTGTCCTTGCCTCCGACCTGATCGGCACCGTCGTGGTTGGCGGTGGCGCCCAGGTTGATGGCATCGAGCTTGTAGCCCTGGCAGAACTGCAGCATCTCGGCCGTGTTGCCAAAGACGAACATGACGCGCTCGCCGAGGGTGTTGAGCTTGTCCATCTTGGCGAGGGCACGCTCGACGGTGAAGACGTTCAGGCGCACGCCCTGGGGCTTGGCCAGCTTAAGAGCGCCCTTCTTGATGTCATCGTTGGCGGCAGCGTTGTCGACGACGATGATGCGCTCGGCCTGAACCTTGGTGGTCCAGGTAAAGACGACCTGGCCGTGCAGCAGACGGTAGTCAAGACGTGCGAGGACGATCTTGGCGGGACCGGAGCTGTGACGGGGCGCCTTGGCCTTCTTGGCGGGAGCCGCGGCAGCCTCGACCGGTGCGTTGGGGTTGGTCAGACCGGTACGGGCCTCGTTGATGAGGGCCGCGAGCTCGGCGCCCTTGATGGGGACGGGGCTCATAGCGAGCGTCAGTGCCAGCGGGATGTTGAAACCGCTGACAACCGTGAACTTCGTGCCGTTCTTGGAAAGCTCGACCATGTTGTTGTTGACCGAGCTGCCGAGCATATCGGTCAGCACATAGACGGTGTCGTCCGCGTTGAACGTGGCGATCATGGCGTCCACCTTATCGGTGATGGGCTCCTTGTCGTCACGAGCAAGCGACACGACGTGGACGTTCGACACGTCGCCGAGAACCATCTCGAGCGTGTCTTTGGCGCCTGCGGCCAGGCCGCCATGAGATGCGAGAATGATCTGATTCATCTTGCCTCCTCCTTTTCGTTATGGTCATTATAACGTCTTATACGTTGCTTATATTGCTAATTAGTATAAAGACCGTTCGCGGGTGAAAATCGACCGTTGACGGGTTTAACGTACTTGAAACGTTGGGGCCGGGTAGGCCGGCGCTGGCTGGATAACCCGAGGTCAGACCCTGCGCGCAATCCTCTATCGCACAAAGTACCAGGGGCTTTCCTGCACGGTGGGCTCCAGCGCGATGCCGGTGCGCTCCTTAAACAGATCCATGTCCTGCGATTTCTCCGTCCACCACGCGTTGGGCTTAAAGGTCATGCTCTCAACGACATGACCGACAAACACACTGTTGCGCAGCTTGGAGAAGTCGGTGTTCATGATCAGGATGGACGCGAGCACCAGCACGATGCCCAGGACCTTGATCGCGCCGGCGGGCTCGGCGTAGATGCCAATGCCCACCAGTACGGTGACGACCGTCTCGAATGACATTACGACGGGAACTTTCGATGTCTCGAGCCCCATGGACAGACCCTGCATATATAAGATGTAGGCCACAGCTGTGGGGATGAGTCCAAAGCCAAGGAACAGCAGCAGCAGCTGTGGCGACATTGCCGCGGCGACATCCGGCCACGGAGCCGCGATAGCTGCCATAACCGCACCGCCAAAAACAAAGCCCCAAAACGTGACAGCCAGCGGGTGGACCGTCTTGGTTGCTATCCGGCTAAACACCGCGAGCGACGCACCACAAAGGCCTGCAATCACGCCCGACGTGACGCCCCAAACCGAAAAATGGAAACCGGAAAGGTCGCCATTGGTCACTGCAAGCACGCACCCAACGATGTTAAAGACAATGGCAACGAGCTTGTTGGGGGTCACGTCCTCGCGATAAAGTACGCGGCCGAGCATGACACCAAACACCGGCGAGGTGTAAAGCAGCACCGAGGCCGTGGACATGCCGACCTCGCCCATGCACTCGTAATAGCAGGTGTTGGCGGCGGCCAGACCGACGATACCGACAAGCGCGCAGGGGACGAGCTCTTTGGGGCTTGCCTTGAACAGGGCCAGCGGACCCTGAGCCACGGTAGACCCCTCACCCGGACGGCAGCCCATAAACATCAGGACCGGTGCCAAGATAAGCGCTCCGACCAACAAGCGAAAGGCAGCCATGCTCTGGGATGAAACGCCCATGGCCGAGATGCCGTTTACAAAGATTCCGATGCTGCCCCACATAAGCGCGGCGACCAGCACCAGCACATAGCCCAGATTGCTTTTCTTCAACGCAGCCTCCTCGGTATTGTTTCCAATATGTTTCACACTACGTTATAGTCGTTATATACATTTTTCAAGACACAAATCGGCGAGCGGGAAAATCCGATCGCCCACACACTCATTGGGTGCTCATTGGGGACGTACTTAAATGAGTAGTCGTTGGGGACGTTCTTGGATGACTAGTCATTTAAGAACGTCCCCAACGACTAGGACTGTCCCCAACTGCCGGCAGAAAAGGAACGTCCCCAAGCGCTGCCATGAATTCAGTTGCGGTGAAATAGTTCCTGAATAGAGGCTTCAGACCCCCAAACAGGAACTATTCCACCGCAACTTATGAGGACATCGAGCTGTTAGGCTGCTCCATCCCCTAGTAGTCCAGCTTCCACATGTAGCGGCGCGTCATGTAGTCCTTATGGGTGACGGCAGAGAGTGCGCGCATGTAGACGTTGTTGAGGATCGGGGCAAAGATCAGGTGGTTGAAGTACTCGCTCACGCTGTCCTTGATGTCGTTGAGGCCGAGCTCCTTGGCGTCGAGCTGATAGACGCGCTCGCCACCGTACTGGTTGACGAAGCGGATGCCGCGCTCGTCGTTGCAGCGGCTGCGGCCGACGCTGATGAGCTGGAACAGCGAGGTGCGCTTGTCCAGGATCTCGAAGGGGCCGTGGAAGAAGTCGCAGGTGTTGATGGTGCAAGAGTCGATCTGCAGCATCTCCTGCACGTTGCAGATGCTAAAGACGTAAGCGGCACCAAAAAGCGGACCCTGAGCCATGACATTAATGCAGGGCTTGTCGACGTTCTGCTCGGCCCACTTAGCTGCGAGCGGACGGGTGTACTCGACGGCCTTGCGATAGATGGGGTCGACCAAGTCGAACGCGGCCATAGCGGTCTCGTACTCGGCATAGCCCTCGGTCTGCTGCGTAAGCTCCATGGCGATCATGGTCACGACGGCGGAGTTGGTACGGCCCATGCAGGACTCATCGACGGCCAGGCTGTCGTACTGGATCTTGTAGTCGCAGACCTCGGTGAGGCCAGACTCGTCAACATAGATGGCGATGGTGCTGGCGCCGTGGTCCTTGGCGACCTGGGCGGCGACGATGGTCTCCTTGGTGCCGCGCATGGACACGACGACGGCCAGGGTGTTCTCGTTAACGTAGGCAGGGGTTGCGTGCACGAACTCGTTGCTGGTATAGCTGGAGCTCACGACCTGCGTGGCCTCGTGCTCCATAAAGTACTGGGCAGGATAGTTGCCGCCGTTGGATCCACCAGCGCCAATCCACACGACGCGCTTGATGCCGCCCTTGTCTGCCTTGTCAGCCAAAACCTGGGAGACGACATCCTTAACCTGTTCCTGAGTAGTCATCGTGCATCAGCCTTTCTTCTCGTTTGATGCTCTCGATGGCATACAAGTTACATACATGTTTTGGTTATGTCGACTAGTTGTATGCTATATTTGTCTTAGATATTTTGCTGATGCGGTTTTCGACAACTGGCTACCAGCGGTTTTGTTGTTGTATTGAATACATGCTTGCTTAGATAGGCATACAAGTTAGATACAGGTTGATCACATGAACGCTTCGTCTAAAAAGAAACTGAACCAATACGAGCGCTTGGCGGGCATGTTGCGTGACCGCATCGCCGCCGGCATCTACGCACGCGGAGACAAGCTGCCGTCCGAGATGGAACTCATGGACGAATCGGGGCTGTCGCGCAGCACCGTGCGCCACGCCCTTAAGGTTCTCGTTGATGAGGGCCTGGTGCGCACCGAGCGCGGGCGTGGCGCCTTTGTGGCCGACACGCCCGCGCTCCACGAGAACAACCTAGTGTTTTCGAGCTATACCAAGCAGGTCGAAGGTCAGGGCATGAAGCCCACCACGCGCACCGTGGACTCGGGCTTTGCCAAGGCGGCCGGCAGCATAGCTAAGTTCTTTGACGCCGCCGTGGGCAGCAAGCTCGTCAAACTTGTCCGTCTGCGCTACCTGGACGACGTGCCGCTGTGCCTGGAGACCACCTACCTGCCGCCAAGCTTCGAGACGCTCATCGATCGCGATATCAACGGTTCGCTCTACGCGACGCTGCGCCAAGAATTCCATCGCGCGCCGGCACAGGGGCACAAGACCTTTGAGGTGTGCTATGCCTCGCAAAACGAGGCGTTTTTGCTCAACGTTGAGCGCGGGCAGGCGCTGATCCTGATCACCGACTACGTCTACGACACCGACGGCCGCCCGCTCCATGTCTCCAAGCGCATCCAACGCACCGACCGTGCCAAATACACCGAACCCATCGGCTAACCAACACCAAAACCACCACAAAGGGGACAGGCACCTTTGTGGTGGTTTTAGGCGAGGAGGTCGGGGAACCAGGTTGGCTTAGGTTGGTTAGGGACGCGCTCGGCCAGGACCAGCTCCATCCAGCACATGTCGTACCAGCGGCCGAACTTTTGGGCGCAGCGGTCGAAGGCGCCCACCAGGCGATATCCCATATGGGCATGGAAATCCTGGCTGTTGTGCGTCAGGTACTCGTCGTCCTTGTCGTGCGGCACGGCAATGAGCGCGCACATGTTGGTGATGCCCATCGCGATCAGACATTGCTTG
>CABUTL010000071.1 GCA_902494375.1 uncultured Collinsella sp. | reverse complement strand
CGAGAGTACTGCGGGGTCAGCCCGTGGGAGGCCAGGGCGCCGCTGACCGGTGGACGGCACCGAGCCGTACGCTTGAACTGAGAAGGGGGAGGCCTCGCGGCCTCCCCCTTTTTTGCGTTTACGGGCTTTTGTCTCACATAGTAGCTGTGTTTTATAACCCTCGTTTGTCGCATCTTCTGTGAACGGGCTACAATAACTTAGTCTGTGCGATATGGAGGTGAACATGGCTGAAGCTGGTATCGGCGTTGATATCGTCGAGATTTCCCGCATGAAATCAATTCTTGAAAAGACGCCGTCGTTTGCTCGGCGTGTGTTTACCGAAGATGAGCGTGCGTATTGCGATGCATCATCGCGTCCCGCTGCTCACTATGCGAGCCGCTTTGCTTCGCGCGAGGCGGTGCTTAAAGCTCTCGGCACGGGTTTTAGTCAAGGCGTTGGTCGCAAGGATGTTTCGGTAACGCGTGATAAACTCGGCAAACCGAAGGCGCTGCTTTCGGGCCGTGCACTCGAGATCGCTCATGAGCTTGGTGTTGTTGAGGTCGCTCTTTCCATTACGCTTACAGGAGACTTGGCCGTTGCGAATGCCATCGCGATTACCGAAGATGCTCGGCCTAAGCCAAAAGATGAAAAGGTGAGCACCAAGAAACGCGTTGCGCAGACATTTAAAGAGGCTCGCTCTGTTTTAGATGAGCTTGAGCAGCTGCAGAATTCAGCATTGACGGAGCACCTGGGCGATGCTTCGCAAGATACGCTAGGAGCATAGATGAAACCGGTTTTGAGTACCGAAGAAGTCGTTCGTCTCGAGGATATCATCGAACGCGAAGGGACTTCGAAGGCCGAGCTTATGGAGCTAGCGGGTGAGTTTGCCGCCAACGAGGTCTTGAAGCTCAATCCCGATCGGGTTCTCGTTCTGGTCGGTTTTGGTAATAATGGCGGCGACGGTTGGGTTGCCGCCGATATCCTGAGCCATAAGGGTGTGGACGTGGATATCGTTTCTCCGGTTGAACCGGATGAGATTCCTGCTGCTCTGGCACGTCATGTTGCTCGTCGTACTGCCGGCCGCGATGTGCACGTTTGCGTCGGCCCCTCGCGTGATGAACTCGAGGTTTTGATCGATAAGGCCGATGTTGTTGTCGATGCCATTTTTGGTACCGGTTTTCACGGGAATCTGCGTGCGCCGTTCTCCATCTGGATTCCTACGGTCAATGAATGCGCCGACTGTGTCGTATCCATTGATGTCCCCTCGGGCCTGAATGCCGAGACGGGCGTTGTTGATGACGACTGCATTCGTGCCGAGCATACGGTGACGATGATTGCGCCCAAGATTGGTTTGTATAGCGCCGATGGCCCTGAGTATGCTGGCGATTTGATCTGCGGCAATCTTTACGACCGTCTTGACGAGGTCATCGATGATGTCGACCACGCCGCCGAGATTGTCGAGCCCGGTGACTTAGTTGATTACTTTGCTCCACTACCTACGAATATCGATAAGTATTCCCGTGGCTCTGTGCTTATTGTCGCCGGATCTGCGCAATATCCTGGTGCTGCCATTATGGCGGCCAAGTCTGCAGCTCGCGCGGGTGCTGGTTACGTGGCAGTCGCGGCTCCTGACGCCTGCGCCAATCTTATTCGCATGGCACTTCCTTCGATTCCCGTCTTTGCTATTCCGTCTGATTCCCGCGGCTCCTTTGGCGCCGCTGCGCGCATGACGGTGTGCGAGATTGCAAAGAAGTACGGCTGCGTACTGTGCGGTCCCGGTATGACGACATCTGCCGGCGCTATGCAGGTGGTTTCGGGCTTGCTCGAGCTTGATGTGCCGCTTATTTTGGACGCCGATGCACTCAACTGCCTTGCTAAGATTGCCATTGACGGTATTGATAGTAATCCCGAGATGTATCGTCGCGAGCAGCCGTTGGTTATGACGCCGCACTATCGTGAGCTTTCGCGTCTGGTTGCCGGTGACGAGGTGAACGACCTTGGTACCGCGATTGCGGCCGCGCAGAAGGTTGTCTGGGCTGCAGGCTCCGACAATCTGGTGGTCATTGCCAAGGGGCCGACGACGGCTATCTGTGGCGTTGAGCGTGTGTTGCTGCCGCTCTCGGGTCCGGCTTCTCTAGCAACTGCCGGTTCGGGTGATGTTCTCGCGGGTATTTTGGCCGGCACGCTTGCCACCATGCGCGACGAGATGGATCGTTGGGAGTTGCTGTATTCGTACGCCGTCGCACTTCACAGCTACGCCGGTTTTGCCGCGGCGACGGAGTATGGTGAGAAGAGCGTTATCGCGACCGATCTTATCGACTTGATCGGTCCTGCCATGGAGCTGGCGGCAAAGGATGCGCTCGAAGATCTGGGAATCATGGACGAAGGGTCGGATGACTAATCATGAATAAAGCCGATTTGACGCGCTGGTCCTGGGTCGAGATCGACCGTGGGGCGCTCCGTCGTAACACGAGGGCCTACAAGAACTTGCTGAATCCACGTCAGCGCCTGTGCTGCGTGGTCAAGGCCGATGCTTATGGCCATGGAGCTGTTGAGTGCGCCAAGATCATGTATTCGGCCGGTGCCGACATGTTTGCCGTGGCGACGGTTAACGAGGGCGTTGAGCTCCGACAGGGCGGGATTACGAAACCCATCCTCATCCTAAGCGAGCCGCCTATCGAGGCCATTCCGACGTTGCTCGAGTTTGATATCATGCCCTCGGTCTATACGTCTGACTTTGCTCTTGCGTATGGCGAATGTGCCGTCGCGGCGGGCAAAGTGGGCAAGTATCATCTCGCCATCGAGACGGGCATGAATCGTATCGGCGTTCACTACACGCAGGTGCTCGACTTTGTCCGCGGTATAAATTTCCATCGCGGTATTCAGTGCGACGGCGTATTTACGCACTTCGCCACGGCCGATGAACCTTCGGGCTGGGACTACAAACTGCAGTGTCAGCGCTTTACCGAGGCCGTTCAGGCCATTAAGGATGCGGGCTTTGAGTGCGGTATCGTGCACTGCGCCAACACGCCGTCCTCGATGCTCGACCCTTCGATGCATTTTGATATGATTCGCGCCGGCGTTGGCTTGTATGGAATGCAGCCGTGCGAGCTGAGTGGCCGCGTGATGCAGCTTGATCCCGTTATGAGCGTCCATGCGCGTGTGACGCGCGTGGCACACCCTGCGATGGGTGAGGGCGTGGGCTACGGTTTTACCTACCGCGTACCGCGTACGCGCGTTCAGATCTGCACGCTGCCGATCGGTTATGCCGATGGCCTATCGCGTACGCTTTCCAATCGTATGGATGTGCTGTATCGCGGCGAGCGCGTGCATCAGGTTGGCAATATCTGCATGGACCAGTTTATGGTCGCCATTCAGTCCAACCCGGCACACGAGATTCCCGAGGCCGAGTATGGTGACGAGATGATTATTGTCGGCCGCGATGGCGATGCCGAGATCACTATGGACGAGATGGCCCGACTGCGCGGAACGATTAACTACGAGGTCGCCTGCGGCTTTGGCATGCGTCTCGACAAGGTCTACGTGTAGGAGCCGCTATGGGCGTCATGCACATCCCTGGCCATACCCATCAGGCACCACGTGAGGTCGCACTCGAGGAAATTGAGGCCGTTCTGGGCGATTGTCACCTCTGCCAGCTCTACCAGTCGCGTCACAATATCGTGTTTGGCGTGGGAAACCCCCGCGCTCGTGTGATGTTTATTGGCGAGGCGCCGGGCCGCAATGAGGATTTGCAGGGCGAGCCCTTTGTGGGGGCGGCAGGCGAGGACCTCAACGGCATTTTGTCGCTGGCGGGGCTCAAACGCGAAGACGTCTACATTGCCAACGTGCTTAAGTGCCGCCCGCCGGGAAACCGCAATCCACGTCCCGAGGAAGTGCTGGCTTGCTCGCCGTTTTTGCGTGAGCAGATTCGAAGCATCTGGCCCGATATTATCGTGACGCTCGGCAACCCCGCGACGCACTTTGTGCTTAAGACCGAGATTGGCATTACTAAGCTGCGCGGCAGGTTCCACCAGATGGGGCATTTTGTAGTAATGCCCACGTTCCATCCGGCAGCAGCGCTACGCAATCCGGCGTGGCAGGAACTGCTGGAGGAAGACTTTAAGATGCTGGGCGACTATCTGGAGCGACATCCCGCACCAGAGGACGCCTCGGAATAATAAGGAGCATATATGTCCCTGGAGCGCCTGGGGGTAGGTACTTACAAAACGACTTGCGCTGCCGATACGGAGTACTTTGGCGAGCTAATTGCACCGTGCCTTGAGGACGGCGATGTGCTCATCCTGACCGGTGGCCTGGGGGTGGGCAAAACTCACTTTACCAAGGGCGTCTCGCGCGGGCTGGGCGATGAGCATATGGTTACGAGCCCTACGTTTGCGCTCATGGCCGTTCATGATCAAGGCCGTATTCCGCTGTTTCACTTTGATCTATACCGTCTGGAGCATGCCTACGAGCTCGAGGATACGGGCATTTTCGATGTGCTGGGCTATGAGGGTGCTTGCCTGCTGGAATGGGGCGAACAATTCCAAGACGAGCTGACGGATGAGTATCTTTCGGTGACGCTCAAGCGTGATGAGGGCGACAGTGATGTGCGAACGATAACGCTCGAGGCGCACGGTGACCGCGCAATGGAGCTTTCCCATTTGATTGATAAGGCTGTACAAGATGAGCTTGCATAACGACAACGCGCTGGTGGTGGCGCTCGATACCTCGACCGACATGCTTGCCTGCGCGGCAAGCTGGATTGATGGGCAGACGGGCGAGACGAAGCTCGTGAGTGGCGACCACATGTGTCGCCGTCACGCCAACGTTGAGCTCGTGAATACCGTTGATGGCGTGCTGGCTCAAGTCGGTCTGGATCGCAGCGATGTTGGTTGCTACGTGGTCGGCCGCGGCCCGGGGTCGTTTACGGGTGTGCGCATCGGCATCTCCACTGCCAAGGGCCTCGCGCGCGGTGCCAATGTTCCGCTGCTGGGCGTGTCGACGCTCGACGCTTGCGCTTGGACGGCGTGGAAGGCTGGCGTGCGCGGCAAGCTTGGTATCTTGGCCGATGCCATGCGCGGTGAGGTATATCCGGCACTATATATGCTGGGCGATGAGGGTCCCGAGCGTCAATTTGAGCGCGAACACGTGGTCAAGGCCGCCGTGGCGCTCGATGAGTGGCGCCGAGCAGCGGACTGGGACCAGGTTCAGCTGACCGGTGACGGTCTCGTGCGCTATGGCAAGCTGCTGGGTGAGGACGAGACCGCCCGCTGCGTGGAGCGCGACCTGTGGTGGCCTTCGGGCGAGGGCTTGCTGCTCGCGCACGCTGCGGGTGACGGCGATCCGGCTCGCGTCCTGCCGATTTACACGCGCCTTTCGGATGCCGAGGAAAACGAGCGCAAGCGTCTTGGTCTTGCCGAGAGTGCGCAGAGCGAAATTACGGGCGTTGCCGATGAGCTCGCCGGTCGTCATCTGCAGTTCCGTCCCATGGGCGCGGCGGATGCCGAGGGCGCGAGCGCGCTAGAGGCTGCCTGCTTTGAAGGTGCCGGACACGAGGCGTGGACGCCGGGCATGTTCCTGTCCGAACTGGGCGAGGACGTCGCTGCGCCGCGTAGTTGGTGGGTGGCACACGACGACGGCAAGCTGCTGGGCCTTGCCGGCGGTATGGTCGTGGACGGTGATGTGCAGATTCTGGATGTCGCCGTCGACTCGGCACATCGCCGTGAGGGCATTGCCCGCAAGCTGCTGTCGCATGTGAGCTATGATGCCCAGATGCTCGGCTGCACCACGGCTTCGCTCGAGGTCGAGGACGGCAACGAGGGCGCGATTGCGCTCTATGCCGCTCTGGGCTTTACCGAGGTGGGTCGTCGTCGTGGCTACTACGGTGTCGGCAAAGACGCCATCGTCATGACGGCCCCACTTCCCCTCGTACTTCCGGTCGATAACGCCTCGCCCGAGCCGACGGCAGCCGAGCAACGCGTATGGCCGCTGCCTGCGCCTGGGCGCTCCGAGGGGGAGCGCGCCGAAATTGAGCGCCGCCGCCTGGTGCTCGCTATCGAGAGTTCCTGCGACGAGACGGCCGTGGCGATTATCGATGCGGATGGCAATATGCTGGCCAACCAGGTGTCGACACAGATTGATTTTCATGCCCGCTTTGGCGGCGTGGTGCCCGAGATCGCCTCGCGCAAACACGTTGAGGTGATTGTGAGTGTCGTGGATGCGGCGCTCGAGGATGCCGCAGCATCGCTTGGTCTTGAGGGTGGAGCCATTGCTCCCAGCGAGCTTGCCGCCGTGGGCGTGACACAGGGTCCGGGCCTGGTGGGCGCCCTCGTGGTGGGCGTTGCCTTTGCCAAAGGCTTTGCCTACGCTGCCGGTAAGCCGCTCGTATGCGTCAACCATCTGGAGGGGCACCTGTTTGCCAACTTGCTGGCACAGCCCGACCTCAAGCCGCCGTTCATCTTCACGCTTGTCTCGGGCGGGCACACCATGCTCGTGCACGTGAAGGCATGGGGCGACTACGAGGTACTTGGTGAGACACTCGACGATGCTGTGGGCGAGGCCTTCGACAAGGTAGCCAAGGCGTTGGGTCTGGGCTATCCCGGTGGCCCCATCATCTCCAAGCTGGCCGAGACGGGCAATCCCCGCGCGATCGATTTTCCTCGCGCGCTTAACAGCAGGGGAGATTATCGTTTCTCGCTTTCGGGTCTTAAAACCGCTGTGACGCTCTACATCGAGCAGGAGACCAAAGCCGGCCGAACGATCCATCTGCCCGACCTGGCGGCTTCATTCGAGGCGGCAGTCTTTGACGTGCAGTACAAGAAGGCCAAGAACGCGCTGCATGCCACCGGATGCAAGGAGTATTGCATCGGCGGCGGTGTCTCGGCTAATCCGCATCTGCGCGAGATGATGATCAAGAAGCTCGGTCGTCAGGGGATCCGCGTGACGGTGCCGCCCTTGTCTGCCTGCACCGATAACGCCGCCATGAT
>CABUTL010000070.1 GCA_902494375.1 uncultured Collinsella sp. | reverse complement strand
CAATGGCCGCACCGTGCACATCGAGACGTACTGCGAAGACGAGCCTGCGCTGCGTGCCCGGCTGAAGCGCGAGGGACGTTCGGCTGCTTTTACGGGCAAGACTCCTGCAGATTTTGAGGCGTGGAAGATTGCGACCAGGACTCGTCTGTACGATGTTTTGGGCCTTTCGCTTATGGACCGCGTCCCGATTGAGATTCGTGAGCTCAGCCGCGTGCGGGTTGCCGGCGGCATCGTGCGCACCCATGCGATGCTGAAGGTGGAGCGCGACGTTTGGATGCCGTTCTACCTGCTCGAGCCGCAGTCGCCTAAGCTCGATGCGTGCGGCCGCAAGTGTTGCTATATCTGCCCGCATGGCCATCAGGGAGCGGGTGCTGCAAGCGTAGCCGGTGTTGCGGGCGTGCCGGCGGTCGATGATGCCGTGCGTAAGTTCAATTACGACTACGGTCTGCGTTTGGCACGCATGGGTTACGTGACCGTCTGCCCCGACGCACGCGGTTGGGGATACCGTCGTGACTGGAAGGGCCAGGGCGATGACGAGAACAGCTTTCTGCGCGGCACGTGCCTAAACCAGGCGCGCATGGCCGAGCCGCTGGGACTTACCGTTGCGGGTCTCAACGCCTGGGATAACATGCGTCTGATCGATTACCTAGAGGCGCGCGGCGACATTGCCATGGACGACCTGGGCTGTTTTGGCTTTTCGGGCGGCGGATACATGACGCTGTATCTGGCGGCGCTCGACCCACGCGTATGCAAGACGTTTGTCTCGGGCTACCTGTACGGTGTCGATGATTCGCTGCTGCACCTCAACGGCAATTGCAGCTGCAACTACACACCCGGACTTTGGCGCTTGCTCGACATGGGCGATATTGCCTCGCTTATTGCGCCACGCCCGCTGTTGGTGCAGAGCTGCGAAGAGGATCATCTGAACGGTTCGCGCGGGCTGAAAAATGTTGACGAGCAGCTCGAGATCGTGCGCGATGCCTACAAGTTACTGGGTCGCAGAGATGGCCTGCGGCACGAGGTGTGTCCGGGTGAACACCATCTGGGCGTGACACATCTTGCCGAGGATATCGAATGGCTCGATTCGCACGTTGCGGAATGCGCCCGTGCATAGCCCCTCGGCATGCTGCGAATAAACGGTACGTTCCTGTATGACCGCCGATGGGCGGATGAGGAGAAGATTATGGAAACGAAGAGTTTGAGTGAATCGACCATTTGCTGCTTTGGCGACTCAACGACCTGGGGCGACAACGGCTGCGGTGGGGGAGGCAACGACATCTCGTGGACCTCGCATTTGGGCGCGTTGCTGGGAGGCGCGGTCGTCGAGAACTTTGGCATCAAGGGTTCGCGTATCGCCATCAAGGCCGACCGTACCGATTCGTTTGTCGAGCGCCTTGACGGTATCGACGATGCGGCCGATATCTACATCGTCTTTGGCGGCGTCAACGACTTTAGCCGCAACGTGCCGCTTGGAGAGCTCGGCAGCACGGACGTGCATGAGTTCTATGGTGCACTCGATTACCTGATCCGTACCATCACGGCGCGCTCGCCTCGGGCAAAGCTCGTGTTTATGACGCCGTGCAAGACGAGCGGCAAGCACGAGAAGGATATCCCGGCAAGCGACGAGCTCAACCACCTGGGGTTGACGCAGGTCGCCTACGTGCGAGCGATGCTCGAGGTCTGCGACCGCTACTCCGTGCCGGTGATTGACCTGTATGCGCAAAGCGGTATCAGCCCGTTTTTGCCGGAGCACCGCGAGCTCTATATGCCGGACGGTCTGCATTACAGTCCTGCCGGCTATGAGCGCCTGGCGCATCGCATCGCCGCGGGTCTCACCGCCGTTTGCCGCTAAAAGTCTGCCGTTCGCGAGGAATATAGGGTTAACGTTCACCCTATATTCCTCGTTCGCGTTACACTAGGGGTAACGTTCACCTATCGTTTATGTCAGAGGGGACAGCAATGGGTTGCAATCAAATCCTGGACCGTTATATCGAGCAGTTGATCGAAACCTCTACGCCGCAGGCGCCGGCTTGGAATATCGAAAAGATTCGCGCCGGCAAGGAGAACACCTGGAACTATATTGACGGCTGCATGATCAAGGCGCTCATCGAACTGTACGAGATCACGGGTGAGCAGCGCTACCTGACTTTCGCCGATGACTACATCGATTTCTTTGTCCAGGACGACGGTACCATAAAGCATTACAACCCCGAGGAGTACAACCTCGATAACGTCAATGCGGGCAAGACCCTCTACAAGCTCTATGACCTGGTGGGCAAGCCCAAGTACCGTGCCGCCATGGACACCATCTACCGCCAGCTCGAGACCCAGCCGCGCACCAAAGAAGGCGTGTTCTGGCACAAGGCCGTCTATCCCAACCAGATTTGGCTCGATGGCATGTACATGGCGCAGCCGTTCTACATGCAGTACGAGCTGAGCTTCCACAACCGTCGTGCCTGCTCGGACAGCTTCCATATGTTCCAGGTCGTGCATGACCTGATGCGCAACCCCCTCAACGGTCTGTACTATCACGCTTACGACGCGAGCCGCAAACAGTTCTGGTGCGACCCGGTCACCGGCCTTTCGGCTAACTTCTGGCTGCGCGCCGAGGGCTGGTTTGCCATGGCGCTCATCGACACCTGGGAGCTTATGCCGCCTTCGATGTCGGCCGAGAAGGACGAGATCCGCAAGATGTTCCACGATCTGATCGACGCCATGCTGCCGTATCAGGACGAGAAGACCGGCATGTGGCACCAGGTTATCAACCTGCCCAATATCGCCCCCAACTACCTGGAGGAGTCGGGCAGCGCCATCTTTGCCAACGCCATCATGAAGGGCGTGCGTCTGGGCGTGCTGGGCGAGCGTTACTACCAGTACGGCCGTCGCGCCTTCGACGGCATCTGCGAGACCTGCCTGTCCGAGTATGACGGGCAGCTGGCGCTCGACAACATCTGCCTGGTTGCGGGCTTGGGAAACACCGCGCACCGCGAGGGCACGTTTGATTACTACATGAGCGAGCCCGTGGTCAAAAATGATGCAAAGGGTGTGGCGCCGCTGGTGCTTGCCTATATCGAGACCATGCATCACGACAAGCTGGCCGGTAAGCGCGATCCGCTCGCCCCCTCGGGCGTGTGCTCCATCGAGGACCCGTTTGGCGGATACACCCCGGGCATCAACGCTCATAAGGGATGTGAATAACGTGGGGGCTATTACTCCGGGCGTACGTTTGCACGACCTTCCGCAGGGGACCGTCGAGGAACGCATTCGCATGGCGGGAGAGCTGGGCTTTTCGTGCATTCAACTGCCGAGCAAGGTGCTCTACGCATCGATGGGGATCGATCGAGGCGGCCTGACCCACGAGCTTGCCGACCATTTGCGTGCGGTGCTCGACGAGGCGGGCGTTTCGGTCACCGTGCTCGGCTGTTATAAGAATCTGGCGACGCCCGATCGCCAACAGCTCATGGATAACTTTGCCGAGTACGAGGCATGCTTGAACTTTGCCCAGATGCTCGGCGGATGCCCGGTTGGCACCGAGACCGGTCGCCCTAATGCACAGAACCGCGTTGCTGACGACCGCATGACCGATGAGGCACTCGATGCGTTTGCAGACGGGCTTGCACACGTCTGCGATCGGGCCGAGGCCGTGGGTGGGCAAATTTTGATCGAGCCTGGTTGGAACGAAACGGTCAACACGCCGGATCGCTGCCGTGAGGTGCTAGAGCGCGTCTCGAGTCCGTCGCTCGGCGTGATCTATGACCCGGTATCACTGCTGCACCCCAGTGTTGTTGACGAAGCGCAGGAAATCACCGCGCGCATGCTCTACTTATGCGGCAGTAAGATCCGCGCGCTGCACGCCAAGGATTTTGAGGTCGTTGATAACGAGGACGAAGCCGGTTGGTGCGACGGTACGGGTTCGCGCCTGGTGTGTCATGGCGTGGGCGAGACGGGACGATATGACTTTGAGCCCGTGGTGGCCTGGGCGGCTGCCGCCTGCCCTGGGATTCCCTGCGTGGTCGAGAACAGCGTGCCGGCGACGGCGGCTGACTGCCTGGCGACACTCGAGCACATGTCCGCTCGCTGCGGGGCTTCGCATCGCGAGTTATAGCATTGGCTTTTGCCGTGTCGGCAGATTGAGATTACCTGTATGGGGGCGGCGGTGAAGGGTCTTTATCGTCGCCCCATTGGATTGAATCAAAAAGGGGAGTTGCGTGGCTATCCACATTGTCGAAGAGGCGAATCGTTGCCTAGGTTGCAAAAGGGCATTCTGTCAGCTTAAGGGCTGCCCGGTTCAGACGCCTATTCCGCAGGTCATTGACCTGTTCAAACAGCGTCGTCTAGAAGAGGCGGGCGAGCTACTGTTCCAGAACAATCCCATGAGCGCGGTCTGCTCCATGGTGTGCAATCATTCGGGCCAGTGCGAGGGCGCTTGCATCCAGGGCCGCAAGGGCGCGCCGGTGCATTTCTCGAGCATCGAGCACTACATCTCCACAGCGTATTTGGATCGTAAGGAGTGGACGCCCGCGCCGTCGTGTGACAAACAGGTTGCTGTGGTCGGTTCCGGTCCTGCCGGTATCACCGTGGCCATTAAGATGGCCCAGCTGGGCTGTGCCGTAACGGTATTTGAGCAGCGCCCCGAGATCGGCGGTGTGCTGGAGTACGGTATCCCCGAGTTCCGCCTGCCCCGTGCGCTCGTGCAAAAGTATCGCCACGTGATGTGCTCGCTTGGCGTGCGCGTGCGCCCCTCGACCACCATCGGCGGCGCGCTGCATATCGACGACCTGCTACGTGACGGCTACGACGCGGTCTTTGTCGGTACCGGTACCTGGCGAGCTCGCAAACTGGGTATTCCCGGCGAGTCGCGCGGCAACGTGCTGTTTGGTATCGATTACCTGGTTGATCCTTCGAGTGTGGCGATCGGACAGAATGTGGCGGTCATCGGTGCCGGTAACGTGGCCATGGATGTGGCCCGCACAGCGCTGCGCTCGGGTGCTCGTAAGGTCACCGTGTATGCTCGATCGCGCCATATCTCGGCCATCGATGACGAGGTAGAGCTGACCGAGCTCGATGGTGCCGAGATTGTGTGCGGCAAGGCGATCTGTGCCATCGACGATAGCGGTCCGGTGTTCGAGACGGCTATCTTTGACGAGGACAACAATGTGGTGGGCTACGAGGAAGAGCTCGACCATGCGTCTGCCGACACAGTTGTGATTGCGGCTTCGCAGGTGCCCAAGGACAAGCTTGTGCTTACGACGGGCGGTCTGGAGACCGACCATCGCGGCCTTCTTTCGGTCGATGAATGCGGTATGACCACCGTGCCTGGCGTCTTTGCCGCCGGCGACGTGGTTAACGGCCCGCTCACCGTGGTCCATGCTGTAGCCGGCGCCAAACTCGCCGTCGAAGGCATGACTACCTATCTGGGCCTCTAACTCCATCCCACCCATCAGTTGCGGTGAAATACGGACTGTTTTGGCTGTGAAAAGCCTCGGCTGCCCCGTATTTCACCGCAACTTTTTGGGGGTTGAGCAGAGACTGGGGGAGCGCGTGCGGTCGGGTGCTGCACGGTTGCTGGTACGATAGGTACGTCAGCAACTGCCGCCGAGCGGCTCAAATGAAAGGAACCCTGTATGGAGTCCTCTGCCTATCCAATGCTCTTTAGCCCGATCAAGGTCGGTACGACCGAGGTCAAGAACCGCGTCTTTATGCCGCCGGTGTCCACCAACCTGGCCGATCATGGCTATGTGACCGACGACTTGGTCGATCATTACCGTGCCCGCGCCAAGGGCGGCGTGGGCCTCATCATCACCGAGGTCGTGACGGTCGAGCCTACCTATACCTATCTGCCGGGTGACATGTGCTGCTACGACGACACGTTTATCCCTGGCTGGGAAAAGCTCGCCGCGGCCGTCCACGAGTATGGCTGCAAGATCATGCCGCAGCTCTTCCACCCCGCCTACATGGCCTTTAACATTCCGGGCACCCCGCGCCTGATCGCTCCGTCCTTTGTGGGCCCGTCCTATGCTCGCGAGGCGCCGCGCCCCATTACGGTAGATGAGATCCACGAGCTCACGCATCAGTTTGGCGACGCTGCCGTGCGTATGCAGAAGGCCGGTGTCGATGGCGTCGAGGTCCATGCGGCGCACGCCCACGGCATGCTCGGCGGTTTCTTGACCCCGCTCTATAACAAGCGTACCGATGAGTACGGCGGCTCGCTCGACGCCCGCATGCGCTTCTTACTCGAGGTCATCGCTGAGATTCGCGAGCGCTGCGGCAAGGACTTTATCATCGACGTCCGTATCTCGGGCGACGAGTACACCGATGGCGGCCTGACCCTCAACGACATGATCTACGTCTCGCGTCGCCTGGAGAAGGCCGGCGTCGACATGATTCATGTGTCGGGCGGCACCACCATCAAGCGCGGCTCCGCGATTCCCGCCGCCGGTACGCAGCAGGCCTCGCATGCCGCCTGCTCGCGCGAGATCAAGAAGCACGTCAACATTCCCGTCGCCACCGTCGGACGTATCAACGAGGCCTGGATCGCCGAGGAGCTGATCGAGGACGGCGCTGCCGACATCTGCATGATGGGCCGCGCCAATCTGTGCGATGCCGAGTTCTGCAACAAAGCCGCTGCCGGCAACGCCGATGATATCCGTCCCTGCATTGGCTGCCTGCGCTGCCTGAACGGCATTATGTTTGGCAAGCGCATCTCCTGCACCGTCAACCCGGACGTGGAGCGCGATGAGGCCGGCTACGAGCCTGCCGCCGAGGCCAAGAACGTGCTCGTTGTGGGCGCTGGTCCTGCGGGCATGGAGGCAGCCTACATTGCCGCCAAGCGCGGCCACAACGTGGTGCTCGTGGATAAGCAGGATGAGCCGGGCGGCGAGATGCGCATCGCAGCCGTTCCGCCGGCAAAGCAGGAGCTCACCCGCGTGATCAAGTATCAGTATCGTCGCCTGGCCGAGGCCGGCGTCGCGTGCGTCTT
>CABUTL010000069.1 GCA_902494375.1 uncultured Collinsella sp. | reverse complement strand
TTGTACCCCGTTCCTCTTTTAATGGACCGCTTGGAGCTCGAGCATATGTACGAAGTCGTTGCGGGTGGTATGTTTGAGGACGAGAATTAGGAGGGTCCATGAACACCGAGGAAATTGTGCGCATCGTCGGCGATCAGCGCGTCTACTTTAAGACGCACGCTACGTTTGATGTCGATGCTCGACGTCGCGCGCTCGTGAGTTTACGCGATGCGGTGCGGGCCCACGAGGCCGATATTGCCCATGCGCTCAAGACCGATTTGGGGAAGTCGCATGACGAGGCTTATATGTGCGAGATCGGCACGTCGCTTTCCGAGATTCGACATCAGATCGCTCACGTGGCTCGGTGGAGTCGTCCGCGCCTGCGTCCGTGCGATCTCGCTAACGCCGTGAGCGTGTGCAAAACACAAGCCGTGCCCTATGGCGTCACGCTCATCATGGCTCCGTGGAACTACCCGTTTTTGCTAACACTCGAACCGCTCGCCGGCGCCCTTGCCGCGGGCAATACCGTGGTCATCAAGCCGAGTGCCTATGCTCCGGCATCGAGCGCGGTGCTCAAGCAAATCTGTGAAGAGGCATTTGATCCGCGCCTGGTGACGGTTGTCGAGGGCGGGCGCGCCGAGAACGAAGCGTTGCTCGATGAGTGCTGGGACAAGATCTTCTTTACCGGTAGCGTTCCGGTCGGCAAACTCGTCATGGAGCGCGCAAGTAAAAACCTTACGCCCGTGACGCTTGAGCTGGGCGGAAAGAGCCCCTGTATCGTGGATGCGACGGCAAACTTGAAGGTCGCAGCGCGGCGTATCGCCTTTGGTAAATGGCTCAACGTGGGGCAGACCTGCGTGGCGCCCGACTACCTGCTGGTCGATGCGCGCGTGCATGACGAGCTGCTGGACCTCATCAGGGAAGAGGCCCGCCGTATGTTTGGCGAGCACCCGCTCGACAACGAGGACTACGGGCATGTCGTCAACGCCAAGCATTTTGCGCGCGTGCGCGGGCTGATCGATCCCGATAAGGTCGTGCTTGGAGGTGCCGCACGCGAGGCTTCGCTCAAGATCGAGCCGACGATTTTGGATGGCGTGGCTCCCGATGACGCCGTGATGCAGGAGGAGATCTTCGGTCCCATCTTGCCGGTGCTGACGTTTGAGAGCCTAGACGAGGCCGAAGCGTTTATTACGGATCGTCCGACGCCGCTGGCCCTGTATATCTTTAGCCAGGACCGTTCGGTTCAGCAGCGCTTTGTGCGCTACGTGCCCTTTGGCGGCGGCTGTGTCAACGACACGATCATGCACTTGGCTACGAGCCATATGGGCTTTGGCGGCATGGGCGCGAGCGGTATGGGACAGTACCATGGACGCGAGAGCTTCGATACGTTTAGCCACAAGAAGAGCGTCGTGAACAAGGCAACGTGGCTGGACGTGCCATTCCGCTACGCTCCTTACGCAAGCTGGAAGCGCAAGTTCGTGCGCATGTTTGTGCATTAGAAAAGGGCGCAGGTAATACGAACAAGTGTTCCTATTACCTGCATTTTGCGTTAGACTACTGTTATGGAGCACGGATGGACCAACTCCCTTTAGAAGGGATTTGGTATGAACGTAAGCGATGTTATTTCGTTATTAGCGTTGTTGATCGCGGCTATCGAACTCGGCCTATTTATCGGCCGAATGAAATAGCCGCCCCCGCGTAAGCGAAGACGGCCACTTCTCACGATGAAAACGTGTATCGGAGTTGGCAAGACCCGCGGCAACGGGTGCCATCCGTGTTCCTATCTTATCTGCAAGCGTTCTGTCGCGCAAGCGTTGAGGCAAACGATTGAAGGACGCAGACAGGATGTATTTGTGTCCGCACGGGTCCGTAGACTTCTCGGTAAGGTTAAACGCTGGTTTATCCGGCCGTTAGGGGAGTTGCTATGTACGAGCCTTCACGTGTTCTTCTGTCGTTTCACATCGCAGGATTTCAATATGCCGACGGCGCTTTGGTCCTAGGCGATCTTAAAGCGGGCGATAAACTGACGCTGTGTGCCGAGCGCGATAATCCCCATGACCCCGAGGCAGTTGCGATCTACTATGGCAAGACCAAACTTGGCTATGTTCCGGGAAACGAGGTCGGCCCGCTGTCCTTGATGATGTATTACGGCCACGAGGACGTATTTGAGGCCCGCGTGCAGCAGGTCGCTCCCGAGCGCAGCCCGTGGCATCAGGTGCGCGTTGGCCTCTACGTGGTGGATGCCCGCTAGTCGGCAATGGAGGCTGCCATGTTTGATGACGATGACCTGTTCGATCTGACAGATGATCCGTTTGAGTGGGATATGCTACTCGATGACGATGAGTTGGAGCAGTGCCGTAGGAAACGGCAGGACAAGAACGCCCAGGGTGATGCGTCGAAAAAGAAAGACAAACGCCGCCGCGGACTGTTCGGCGGGCTCTTTGGATAACCGCCGCATCGCTGTGTCTGTATACTTAGCACGAGTTTGACGCGTTACGAAATGAGGGCATAGACGATGATGTGGTTTACCGCCGACCTGCACCTGGGCGATACGAATATCTTGCACGATATGGATCGACCGTTTGATTCGGTCGAGGAGATGAACCGCAAGGCCATCGATGCCATCAATGAGTGCGTGGCTGCGGACGACCGTCTCTATATTCTGGGTGACTTTACTTATCGTTTGCCCCTGGCGGAGGCGGTGCGCCTGCGCGAACGCATCGAATGCCAGAACGTAACGCTCATCCGTGGTAACCATGACGGCGACTGGGAAGATTCAGCTGCGCCCCAAATCTGGGATGACGTGCGCGATTATCTGGAAGTCGCTCCCGGTTACGCCAAAGGCCATCGCCTGGTAATGAGCCACTACCCCATGCTCAGCTGGAATGGAAAGGCGCGTGGCGCCATCATGCTGCACGGGCATATCCACAGCAGGGGAGACCGCACCAACGCGCGCAACCGCGATCGCGAACGCCCGATCCTGCGCTATGACGTTGGCCTTGATGCCAACGACTACAGACCCGTAAGCCGCGATCAAATCCTGGGCTTCTTTGGACTGTAATTCTCGAACCACCACAAAGAGGACAGGCACCTTTGTGGTGGTTCTGGCGCCGTTGCCATTATGGCAGCGGCGCCTTTTTTGTCCGTGCGGCGCGGTAGAGTGTAGGCGGTCGAAATTTGCGTCCATCGAGGAGCTGCTATGAACGAGATTAAGTGCCCGCATTGCGGCGAAGTATTCAAGGTCGATGCGTCCGGCTATGCGGACATCGTCAAGCAAGTGCGCGATGCCGAGTTCTCGCGCGACCTGGATGAGCGTGTGAAGGCAGTCCAGCGCGAGGGCGAGCAGGCGCTGGAGCTTGAACGCTCGCGTTCGACGGCCGCCTTGCAGAAGGCAGAGTCTCAGCGCAACGCTCAGCTTGTCGAGCAGAAGAACACCGCGGATCAGAAACTGGCGCAAGAGGTTGCCAAGCGCGATGCTGAGCTTGCCGAGCTGCGCGCTAAGCTCGAGGGCGCTGCCGCAGAGCGCGAGAGTGCAAGCCAGCGCGCGGCGGTAGAGGCACGAGCCAATGCTCAAAAGGAAAATGCCGAACTCCAGCGTGAGATTGATAGCCTGCGTGCGCAGCTTGGGCGCAAAGATGACGAAGCAAAGCTTGCCGAGGCGGCGGCGCGCAATGCCGCTCAAAACGACCTGTCCGCCCGCGACGCTCAGATTGCCGAGCTGCAGGCCAGGCTCGCCGCGGCGGACAAGGCCCAGGAGATGGCGCTTGCCGCTGCCGCGGCAGAGTCGCAGCGTGAGCTCGATGCCGCTCGCAGCGAGGCCGAGCGCGCGC
This sequence comes from uncultured Collinsella sp., assembly GCA_902494375.1. Lineage (GTDB taxonomy): Bacteria > Actinomycetota > Coriobacteriia > Coriobacteriales > Coriobacteriaceae > Collinsella. Next base: position 3,172 of record CABUTL010000069.1, on the reverse strand, counting down.
TTGCTGACTATCGCGCGAAGGTGCAGGAGAAGTTTTCTGCCGCTAAGGCACAGTCCGAGCAAGAGGCCGAGGGCCTGCGTGCCCAGCTGCGCGAGCAGGAACTGATGGCAAAAATGAACCTGTCAGAGGCGGTCGCCGCAGCAGAGCGTGAGCGCGACGAGGCGCGTGCCAAGCTGACGAGCGAGCTGGCTGTGCGCGATTCGCGTGAGGAACAGGCTAAGGCGGCGCATGAGCTCGAGCTCGCGCAGGCCAAGCGCGCGAGCGATGACCTGATTCGCTACAAGGATGAAGAGATCGAGCGCCTTAAGGACATGAAGGTCCGACTGTCCACCAAGATGGTGGGCGAGTCGCTCGAGCAGCACTGCGAGACCGAGTTTAACCGCCTACGCATGACGGCGTTTCCTAACGCGTACTTCGAGAAGGATAACGATGCGTCCGAGGGCACCAAGGGCGACTTTATCTTCCGCGAGTGCGATGCGAGCGGCAACGAGGTCATTTCGATTATGTTCGAGATGAAAAACGAGAACGATGAGACAGCGACCAAGCACAAGAACGAGGACTTCTTTAAGAAACTCGATCACGATCGTCGCCAGAAAGGCTGTGAGTACGCGGTGCTCTGCACACTGCTCGAGCCCGAAAGCGAGCTCTATAACGCAGGGATAGTCGACGTGAGCTATCGCTACGAGAAGATGTACGTGATTCGCCCACAGTTTTTCATTCCCATGATTACACTTCTTCGCAACGCCGCCATGGGTTCGCTGCGCTATAAGCAGGAGCTGGCGGAGTACAAACAGCAGAATATCGACGTCACGAACTTCGAAGCCAAGATGGAAAAGTTCAAGAATGATTTCGGTCGCAACTACGAGATCGCGAGCCGAAAGTTCCAAACGGCGATTGATGAGATCGACAAGACGATTAGCCATCTGCAGAAAACCAAGGAGGCGTTGCTGTCCTCCGAGAACAATCTGCGCCTAGCCAACAAGAAGGCGGACGATCTTACCATTCGCAAGCTCACGTGGGGCAACAAGACCATGAAAGCAGCGTTTGACGAGGCACGCGGGGCTGCGACAGAGACAAACGATGAGCCAGCCGAGGCGGATTCGTATGAGGTCGAGGATGCCGAGTAGGGGATAGCGTATCGCGCAAAAAGCGGGGCCGCTGGCGATGTTGCCAGCGGCCCCGTTTCGTTTCAGTATGTTCGGCTAGTCCTCGAGCAGGTCCTCGATAAAGCCGACGCGGTAGTTTTTGAAGATGACCTCGCCGCCGTCTTGCGTGGCGTCCAGATCGACATCGCCCATGATGCCAAAATCGTGGTCGCCATCCTCGTCGGCAAAGATCTGGTGCACGTGCCATACGTGCGCGGTCTTCTCGTCGGACTCGTCAATGGAAAACATCGCGGCGCTGCGGGCATCTCCGTCGGTGAGGATTTCCTCGTGCTGCTCGTGGTAAGCGTCGAGTGCTTTTTGCCAGCGGATCTCGCTCATGCCCCAGTCGTCGTCGAGCTCGCCCAGCTCGCGAACGTGCTCGCGGGCGGCAAGGGTCACGCGGCGGAAGAGCGCGTTGCGCACCAATAGCGTGCAGCCGCGACGGTCCGCCACGACCTCGTCGATGCCCTGCGGCGGCGCAGCATCGAGGGCTGCCGGGTTGCCGGCGTTTTCCCACTCGTCCACCAGGCTCGAGTCCACCGAGCGCACCACAAAGCCCAGCCACGAGATAATGTCGCGCAGGCGCTCGTCGCGCTTCTCGATGGGCACGGTACGGTCGAGTGAACGGTAGGCCTCTGCCAGGTAGCGCAGTAAAATGCCCTCGGAGCGGGCGATGCCGAGCTTTTGAATGTAACCCTTAAAATCGCTCGCGCTTTCCAGCATATCGCGCAGGACACTCTTGGGAGAGAGCTGGTAGTCGTTTGCCCAAGGCACTTCCTGGCAGTACTTGTCAAAGGCGGCATCGAGCAAATCCTCGAGCGGCTTTTCGTAGGTGACGTCCTGAATGCGCTCCAGACGCTCCTCATAGTCGACGCCGTCAGCCTTCATTTCGGCCATCGCGCGGTCGCGCGCGGCGCGCTCCTGTGCGCGCAATACCTGCTTGGGGTCCTCGAGCGTTGCCTCGACCATCGAGATCAGATCCATGGTATAGGTCTCACTCTCGGGGTCGAGCAGCTCCAGCGCGGCAAGCAAAAACGGCGAGAGCGGCTGATCGAGCGCGAAGTCCTCGGGCAGATCGACCGTCAGCGCATAGTCGATGTCCGGCGCGGCGTCAGTCGGGGCGTCGGGCGCGGGCGGCACCTCGGTGCGAACGACGACGCCGGAATCGATGAGCGTGGCGAAGATTTCGTCGGCGCGAACCTCGAGCTTAGCCTTTTCCTCGGGAGTCTGCAGGCTCGTCTCGATGAGGTCGTGTACGCGGGTTCGGGCATCGCCGCCCTGCTCGACCACGCTAATCACCATGGAGTGCGTGATGCGCAGGCGCGGCTTGAGCGTCTCGGGCTGCGTCTCGATCAGGCGCTCAAAGGTCTGCTTGTTCCAGGTGACAAAGCCCTCGGGGGCCTTTTTCTTTTTAATCTTACGGAGTTTTTTGGGGTCGTCGCCCGCTTTGGCCATAAGCTTGGCGTTTTCGATCTCGTGCTCCGGCGCCTCGGCAATTACCATACCCTCGGTGTCAAAGCCCGAGCGGCCGGCGCGACCGGCAATCTGGTGGAACTCGCGGGCGCGCAGACGACGCATCTTGTAACCGTCGAACTTGGTGAGCGCGGTGAGCACCACGGTGTGGATGGGCACGTTGATGCCGACGCCGAGCGTGTCGGTGCCGCAGATGACGGGCAGCAGGCCCTGCTGCGCCAGGCGCTCAACCAGTAGGCGATAGCGCGGCAGCATACCGGCGTGGTGCACGCCGACGCCGCAGCCGAGCAGGCGCTTGAGAATCTTGCCGAAGGCGGTGGAGAAACTCGTGCCTTTGGCAGCTTCCTTAATGGCCTCGCGCTGCTCCTTGCTAGCGATGCCAAAGTTGGCAAGCGACTGTGCCGTGGCAAGCGCGGCGTCCTGACTAAAGTGCACGATGTAGAGTGGGGCCTCTCCGCGGCGCATGGCGAGCTCGACGGTGCCCTCGAGGGAGGTCGTCACATAGTCGTAGCTCAGCGGAACAGGGCGCGGGGCGTCGACAACCAGGTCGCAAG
>CABUTL010000068.1 GCA_902494375.1 uncultured Collinsella sp. | reverse complement strand
TCGAAGTTGCCGGCGTCTTTGGCGTCCCGACCACGCGCACCAATTTTGACCAGGCGCTCTTTACCTGGGCACGCGACCATCACGCCGAGTTCCACAAGCAACTCGGTGAGGGGATTTATTTGTAGAGGCAAAAGACACTCACAGCCAACTCCTCCGCATCACCTATCCCTCGTCGCCGGCGTCGTACACGATATCGAGGCCACAAACAGGGCATTTCTCCGGATACACCGGCATATGAACGCCCGTCCGTTTTCTCACTTCGTCGCTGAGTCTGTCGCGCGCATCGATGAACCGAATGTCGAGACACGGTATTTGCGAGCCGCAGCAAGGGCAGGTGACGACAAACGACCCGCAATCAACCTCTACGCTCGGAAACATATTGTTGTCTATAAGGGCACACGGCAGTTTTCCGTACTTCCCCATCGCAATATCGCCTCGCCAGCTCATACACGCTCCCCTCTCGCTATACAAATCAGGAAGAGCATGCACCGGCGGGTGGGCGCGATATTGCATCGCCACGCGATCCGATCAAACAACACGATTGTCAAAGAATGCCAAAGCCAAACAAATACGCTAATACGGCAGAAGCCCCGCCTTTTCACGCTTCTTTTCCGAGCGATCGAACTCAATGCGATGGGCCTCAAGAAACACCGTATTGGGTCGCCACTGACGTTCATTCGGCTGCCTTAGCGTCGCACCCGCAAAGGAAACGTAGTCGGTCTTATCCAGCAGGTACGATCCGCACAGCCGATATTCGCCGCAAACAGGCTCAAACGAAATCAGGTGAGCATCAAATAGGGAATGAAGATCGCGCCGAAGCAGAATGCCGTTGCTGGCAACCTGCGATTTGGGTCCCGAGTAATTCTCGATATGTGCAGCCTCCAGAGCTTCGCTGACGCCGCAGTCCGACACCGCGCAACGGCCATCATAGGCGGCAACGAGCTGTTTGCGGAACCATTGCTGCCCCAATCGCTCGCGCCTTAACGCATAGCGGACCTTTTCGTCGTCGGTCGTACCCTGTCCGGTAAACTCAATATCGACGGGCATGTGCTTCAGATAACTCATGTCGGGTGCAAAACGAGGGTCCGGTCCGCCTTTATGAACAGGACCGTGCAGAACAAACCATCCGTTTTCGGGCTCGAACCGCTCAACAAACGCAAGGCCGAGCACCTTGTAGCCTACCTCGGTTGCAAATATGACTCCGACTGGAACGCCACATTCCATGCAGTTGAGCATTTTACGGTTGTAATTCTGGTCTCGAAAACCAACGGTACCCGGCGCTTGAACCGAGTACTTAATGACCCACGTACCATCGTCCAAATAGAGCGGAGGCACATCGGTGTAGAAGCTCTTTTTAGAGTTATGGACCGAAAGCGCAAAGATCTTATTGGGATCTTGCTTCACCCGATCCTGGCCCGGCCAGAAGATCCCTGAATCCCGCGTTACGGGAAAGAAGTCCGAGCCAATTCTCAAACGATACTGATACTGAGGGCTATCTTCCTTGGTGTGGTGCGGAAGGCTGGTCCAAACGCCGCCGCGCTGTTCCTCACCCAGAAACCACTCCCATGCCTCAACGTATTCGGAAGGCACGAGACTGCAGGCACGGTCATAGCTTGGTCCATCCATCAACGGAACAGCAAGGTCAATGTCGTTCATCGCCAGCACCTACAACCATACGAACGCGAGTCATGCCCCTCAATAATATGGCCGAGAGTCAATTATTACGAGATCTCATTCCGCGATCGGCACATCGTTGATGCTCTCGGTTTGCCGCTGGCGCGCTTGTACCCCGCTGCCCCACTCCCCTGTATACTGATGTAGCACGTGTTTCATCCGGGCTTGTTGGGCCGGTTCGTTCATGGGAGGTTCTTGTGGCTGTTTCGAATCCGCCTAAGGGAAGCGTTTCTTCTTCGTCCATCAGGCCGGTTACGCGCAAGGCCGTGCGTTGCCAGCGCGAGGTCGCTTGGCTTGTCACGCAGGCGGCGGGCAGGCTTGTGGCGACCACTCAGGACGTCAATGCGCCTACACCGAGCTTTGTGTTAGCGGCGGCGCTGGATTTTGTGCGCCAATTGGAGCTTGCCGAACAGGATGCCAGCGGCCACCTCGACTACCAGAATGTTATGGCGCCCGACCTGCAAACGTTCTGCCACATGGCCAAGTTGCCCGCCGCGCCCAATGCGCTTTCGGACGCAGGCTACATGTTTACGCTTTCGGGCGCGGACCTTATCCGCGACATCTATGCATACTGCAGCGAGCTCGCCGAGCGCAGCGTCTTTGGCACGGCTGAAGTCAAACCGGGAAATGTCATCAAGCTGGTTCTTAGGCTGTTCTTGATAGACGGGTTCGGGGCCATGCCGGCGTAAGCCGAGTCTTTAGCATTACCATCGACTGGGCAACAACCGCTTTACCTTAATGGACGTCAATCGAGGGTCGATTATTGGGTCGCCTCGTCCACTAACGCATCTATCCCACGCGCTCCGACAGTCGATACTTGCGGTTGCGGCTCGTCGCCGGCGCCGTGGGCTCAAGCTCGCCTTGAGCAATGAGCGCGTTGACGCGCGACCTAACCTGGGAAATTGTGAGCCCTGTGTGCTCTGCCAGCTCGCGCGTCCCCAGCTCGCCGCAGTGTTTGAGTGCCGTCACAATTAAGCCCCCGCCATGATCGACCGGCTCGATCTTTGAACGGTAAAGTACGACCTTGAACCGATCGAATCCCGGGCAGAACAGGGGATCGGCCAGACCATGCGCGCGCATGGCATCGATCATCATCGGGATGCCCGAGCCATTGCCCTCAGCCGGCGAACCTGCGCCATCCGGCAGCGGGACAATCGATATGAGCTTCACAAGCGTCGCGTTACGGCATCGGGAGCTGCCGTCAAACAAGTTCTCGCGAGTCTTTCCCCCGTAAAGGCCGCCAGGATTCGTCACCTCGACACGATCGTCAAAGACGTCGACGGCGATCGATTGTCCACAGAACCGATCCCCGTATTCTCGATGGATTACGGCATTGGCGATTGCCTCGCGCAGAACCTCCTCGGGAATCTCAAGCGAGTCGACACGCGAGACGCCTTGGACGGTCGAGGTTCGCCGCAAATTCTTGGCGACGGCTGCGACGGCATCCGAGATCATCTCGCCCAACGTTCCCTCACAGATTGTGCGGTCCATGAACCTCAGCGACCCCGCCATGCCCTTCTGAGTTCCCGCATGGACAGCCACGTCAATGAAGAGCTTGGGATAGAACTGCTGAGGGTAAACGCCCGCGGCAAGGAGGCCGGCCTTGGTAACATTGCCCTGGAAGTCGAGGAAATTCAGACGCTCCATCTTTGTCTTCTTGTCCGCCGCACCGCGCATCGCTCGAGGCGTCAACGAATAGGCACGCTCTATCGTGCGGTCGACCAGCGACTCGTCGAGATCGCCCACACTCGTGCCGGGCACCGCATCGCGATCGCTAGGACTCGTCCGCTCATATGACGGCAGTGCCAAAACCTCGGTCGACGAAAGCGGGACATCTTTGTCATCGATGCGTTTGTAGCTGCCACCTTGAGCGCCCCGCTCTATGACATAGCAAGGCTTGCTCGACGGGTCGAGCTCCTCAATCGTAATGACGAGAACGATGACGCCCTGAAGCTCCACTCGCTCGATCGCGTATTTGGGCGGATTGGCCAGCTTTCCGCGACCGCCCGCATCGCCCATGCCCGCCACGAATTGGTTGAGCACTTTCTCGGTCTCAAAGTTTGCAACTGGGACAAAACCCGCGCGCTCGCTCACTCCGAGTACGATGATGCCGCCGGCGGTGTTTGCGAAAGCGCTGACCGTTTCCCATACGTCGCGGGAAAGCGTCGTGGCGCTCTCCTTGACCTCGACGTTAAAATCGTCCGAGCCCATGCGCCTTAAAGACTCGAGCAGACCGGTCAGTTCGTTTTCGTTCATCTGCACGTCCTTTCGCTCGGTTCTGCGGAGAATGCCGCGAATAAATTTCCTTCGTCTCTCAGTTATCTCTTGTAATTATCTCTCATCTTTCTGTTATCTCTCATATTAGAGACGAATGAGATATGAGAGATGTGTGGGCGGCGGATGAGCGTGGATTTTGGACGGTCGGAAAATGAGGGTGGATATTTGGACGGTTTTTGGGCGTTTTGAGGCTGATTCCGTCCGAAAATCCACTCTCATTCGATAGGCGTCCAAGTTTCCACGCTCGCGCGGCGGTCACGCGGGGCCTTTGCCCAATCCGCCAGCATCGTCTTCAGTTCGCCGCAGAGCCGCGGCCCCATATGGGTATACTCTCGGGGATTCGACTCGATTCGCCCCCGCTGGGGCGTCAAAGGAGACTGCATATGTCCACCACCTCAACCGACCCGCGCGCCGCTGCTGCCGCACTGCTGGTGCCCGGTACCATCTGTCACGGTTTTGCCGTCGAGCGCTGCGAGACCGTGCCCGAGCTCGACTCGGACGCTTACGTGCTGCGCCACACCGCCTCGGGCGCTCGCCTGCTGTACCTGGCGTGCGACGACGAAAACAAGGCCTTCGCCATTGGCTTTAAGACGCCGCCGGCCGATTCCACCGGCGTGTTCCATATTCTTGAGCACTCGGTGCTGTGCGGATCGGCCAAGTTTCCCGTCAAGGAGCCATTTGTCGACCTGATCAAGAGCTCCATGCAGACGTTCCTCAACGCCATGACCTACCCCGACAAGACCATCTACCCCGTTGCCACCACCAACGAGCAGGATCTGTACAACCTGATGGACGTGTATCTGGACGCGGTGTTCAACCCGGCCATCTATACCAAACCCACCATTTTTCAGCAGGAGGGCTGGCACTACGAGCTGGACCTGCCGGAGGACGAGGACCGCGATGACGGTGGCAGCTCCGCAAGCCTGCGCGAGGGCACGCTGCGCTATAACGGCGTGGTGTTCAACGAGATGAAGGGCGCGCTGTCCGACCCCATGAGCGTGCTGGACGACGCCGTCAACGCCGCGCTCTATCCCGACACCGCCTATGCGCACGAGAGTGGCGGCGACCCGCGCGCGATTCCCGCGCTCACCTACGAGCAGTTCCTGGACACGCACGCGCGCCACTACAATCCTTCCAACTCCTACATCACGCTCTACGGCGACCTGGACGTGGACCGCGCGCTGGCCTTTTTGGACGAGCGCTATCTGTCGCAGCCGAGCGCCGCGAGCCGCCGCATGGACGCTGCCGTCGCCGCCGGCGAGGACCCGTCCACGCTGGCACCCAATCCGCTGGGCGTGCAGGCGCCCGTGACCTGCGAGTATAAGCGCGTCGAGATGGCCACCACGCCCGAGAACGCCCTGGTGGGCCTGGGCCTTGTGCTGGGCAGCGCGCTCGACCGCAAGCGCACGATCGCGGCGGATATCCTGTTCGAGGCGCTACTAGGCTCCAACGAAGCGCCGGTTAAGAAGGCCATTCTGGCCGCCGGCCTGGGCGGCAACGTGGTGAGCTACACCGCGGCCGAGAGCCTGCAGCCCTACGAGCTCATCATGCTGCAAAACGCTCAGCCCGGCGTGGCGCGCGAGCTGCGTCGCGTGTTCCAGGACGCCTGCCGCGACCTGTGCGAGCACGGCGTTCCGCGCGAGCGCCTGGAAGCCATCATCAGCAGCAACGAATACGATCTGCGCCAGCGCGACTACGGTATCGCCGATGGCGTGGCCATTGCGTGCGACGCGCTGAGCACCTGGCTCTACGATGACGACGCCGCGACGTTGGCGCTCAAGTACGGCCCGGTGTACGAGGAGCTGCGTGGCGAGCTGGACGGCAGCTATTTTGAGGACCTGCTGCGCGAGCTGGTGCTGCAGAACGATCACATGGCACTGGTCGAGCTGGTGCCGGTGGACGCCGCCGAGGGTTCGGAGGGTGCCGAGGCCGCCGAGCTAGCAGCCAAGCGCGATGCCATGACCGATGCCGAGCTGGCCGACGTGGTCGAGCGCACGGCCGCGCTGCGTGCCGCGCAGGAGGCCGAAGACACGCCCGAGGCCAAGGCCACGCTGCCGCGCCTGCGCGTGTCCGACATTGGCGAGGCGCACCCCGAGCAGCCGCTGATCGTGGACACGACCGCACCCATCCCCTGCCTGCGCCACGGCATCCCCACCAACCGTCTGGCCTACGCCATGCAGTATTTCGACCTGAGCTGCGTCGCGTTTGAGGACCTGCCCTATGTGACACTGCTCTGCCGCCTGCTCAAGCAGCTGCCCACGCGCGAGCACTCGGCCGAGGAACTCGACAACTTGCTCGCCGGCAAGCTCGGCTTTTTGAGCTTTACGACCGAAGTCATGACCCAGCCCGACGTGGACGGCGTGCGCCCCTATCTGCTGGTGAGCGCCGGCGCCCTGTCCGAAAAGATCGACGCACTGGCGAGCCTGCCGCGCGAGGTGTGGTCGAGCACGCTGTTGCTCGATGCCGACGCCGACCGCGTTCGCGACGTGCTCACACAGATTCGCATTGGGCTTGAGCAGGGCTTTATCAACAACGGACACTCGGCGGCGCTCGGTCGCGCGATGAGCTACAGCTCACCTTCGGCCGTGGTGCGCGAGCAGCTTTCGGGCGTGGACTTCTACCTGTTCCTGCGCGATCTGCTCGAGCACTTTGACGAGCGCCTGGACGGTCTGCGCGCCAAGCTTGCCGCGCTGGCAGACCGCATCTTTGTGGCCGATGGCTGCATGGCGAGCTTCACCGGCAGCGATGAAGACTTTGACGCGTACTGGGATGCCGCGGGCAACCTGAGGCTTGGCGCGGGCGACGGCGCTGCCAGCGACACGCTCGTGGTGCCGGAGCCGCGCGACCGTCACGAGGCTTTCGTCATCCCCAGCGACATCTGCTTTGCGGCAAGCGCGTGCGATCCGCGTCGCCTGGGCATCGACGTGACGGGCGCCTGGGCCGTGGCTGCCAACGCGCTCTCCTACGACTACCTGTGGAACGAGATCCGCGTGAAGGGCGGTGCGTACGGCTGCGGATTCCGCGCGGCCGGCGAGCGCCAGACGGCG
>CABUTL010000067.1 GCA_902494375.1 uncultured Collinsella sp. | reverse complement strand
TAATCCCTACACCCTAGAAGTCCTAATGTGACAAACGCTAACTCTCCCAGCCGGTGCGGATGGTTGTTATGACGTCGCCTAGGCGCTGGCCCAGGGCCGCTAGATGTTGGAGCACCTCGTTGGGCGATGCGCCGTTAAGGATGCACGTGAGGGCATACGACGCCAGAAAGATGACCGCAAGCCCCAGCGGGATGAGCACGATCATCGCCAATGTGCACAGGCGCTGGCCCACGCGGCGACGACGCGCACGACGCTTGTCGAACGCGAGCTCCTGCGCATATGAATCTTGCTGTACGGAATAGGCCTCTGGTGCCGATTCGCCCGCAGGCGAAACCACAGGCGTGGCATTTTGCGCAGGGGGCTGGGCTGCCGCCCCCTGCATTTGCATCTCCATGAGTCGTTGCTGCTGACGCAGCATGCGCTCAGCTTGCTGCTGCGGAGTCTCAAGAAACAGATCCATGCTGGCCTCCAAAATCGGAGCATTCGACGCTTACGACCAGCATCCCGCACCGCCATGACCGCGACAACGCAATCGCCGGCAATAGCCACAAAGTTTCTTTTGCTCAAAAGCTGTCGAAAAGCTCAACAACTCCCCTACCAGCACTTTCTCTGAGCTTTTTTCGCCAGCAATCTTTTGGCCTTCCACCCTTACGCCAACTGACCAAAATCTAACCAAAAGCTTGACGAAAATTGTGGAGACCGGGACCCCACACAAAAAGTGCCGCCCCAAAGGGGCGGCACACAAACTTATTATCAGCTTTTCTGTAACGAGCATGCGACGACTCAACGCCGGGGCGCAGGGCGGGGAAACCTTTGCCTCGCGCGACCCTGCGAAGCCGTGAGCGAGAGGGGAAGGTTTCCCCGCCCTGCGCCCCGTGGTCGGTGAGAACAGACTACATGCCCGCGAGACCGCGGGCGGCGGTGGCGCACAGAAACGCCAAGGCTAGAATCACGAGCGAGCCCGCAATATCGGCCACCACGCCCGCAAAGCGACGCTCAAACAACCAGCTCTCGAAGTGCGGGGCAACGTTGCGCCAAACACGCCACAGCAAGATGCCCATACCGATGACGCCCGGGATATTGAGCAGTAGGATCTCGGAGCACAAAAGACCGATCAGGTTACCGGCGGCAAAGCCCGCATCACCCTCGCAGTATTTGCGGTAGACCATATACAGCATGTACGCCACAAACGGCTGCAAGCACGCAGAAATAAACGAGACCACCATCGAGGGGTCCTGCGAAAAGACCTCGGTGAGTTTATCGACACTCGTGGCGTCCTTCGAAGCCAAGAATAAACCGATAACCACAAGGGGCACCACGCCCAAAATTACCTCGACCAGAGTAAACAACTTGGCAGTCAAATCCTCACTAGCCGAATTCAAATGAGGCGCCCACTCAGGATGAGCATGCGCGCCGACTTTCTTGTCCTTCTCGGCACGATCGGCCTTTTTACCCTCGGCAACCCGACGACCAGGATCCTTGCGAGTTCCCGCCGCAGCAACCCGAGCCCGAGACTTCTTGCCCATAAAAAACACCCCATCAGGTAGTAGATAAACTAAAAGTCGCCACCCAGTGTACCCCCTAACAAATAGTGCCGCCCCAAAAGGGGCGGCACGCAAACCAATCTATTAGCCAAAACTCGTTGGCTAGCCCGTGTCGTCAGACCCGCGGCGTATGCCTTTGCCTCGCGCGACCCTGCGAAGCCGTGAGCGAGAGGGAAAGGGATGCGCCGCGGGTCTGACGTCCGGAACGGTGAAACCAGCAGTTGCCCTGCGAAGCCGTGAGCGGGGAGGGAAGGTAATCCCGCCCTCCCGGCCCAGCTCATGCCAGCGCCACGCGCTAGTAGTTCACCACCTGCTCCTCAAAGTACGCCTTCGGGTGGTTACACACCGGGCACACCTCAGGCGCCTCGGCACCAACGTGCAGGTGCCCGCAGTTCAGGCACTTCCATACCTTCACGCCCTCACGCTCAAACACCTCGCCCGACTCGATGCGCTCGACGAGTTTGTTGTAGCGCTCCTCGTGGGCCTTCTCGACGGCGGCGACACCACGGAACTTCTCGGCGATCTCGGCAAAGCCCTCCTCCTCGGCGGTCTTGGCGAACTCGTCGTACATCGTGGTCCACTCGTAGTTCTCGCCCGCGGCGGCGTCGCGCAGGTTGTCCAGAGTGCCCGGAACGGCGCCGTCGTGCAGATACTTAAACCACAGCTTGGCGTGCTCGGACTCGTTGCCCGCCGTCTCGGCAAAGATATTCGAAATCTGAACGTAGCCATCCTTCTTGGCCTTAGATGCGTAGTAGCGATACTTGGTGTGTGCCTGGGACTCACCGGCAAAAGCGGTCTCGAGGTTCTTCTTGGTTTGGGAATTCTCAAAATCCATAGGTGTACTTCCCTTCAACACGTGCCGCCCATAGGCTTTGAGCGACCTTGTCTTTAGGATGCCCTCAAGCCGCGAATTTAAACCTTACAATCCCGTTCTTCAGATTTGAGCGGGCTACACACTCAACCAACGATCGTCCTCGGCTCGGCAAAAGCCCTCGCGCTCCAGGTCAGCTAGAATGCCCGCGATCAAGTCGCACTCGACCGGCCCGCGACCGGCTGCCGCTTCCATCTCGTTAACGCCCACCACGGCATCAGCAAGCGTAATCCCCGCCGGCTGCCCATCGCGCGCTGCCAACAACATACGCACGATATGCGCGCGCTTTTGGCGGCGCGAGCCCTCAAACTTGGACTGACGACTATAGCCCGCCGACCGCCTGGACGGATTGGGCAGTGTCTTTTTAAGATACGCGCCGTAATCCAGCAATGCGTAATACCACGCGCGCGGCGTGTCGGCATCGTCTTGAGGCGCGGCAAAGGGCGCGATCTCGTCCGCCGCCGCACCGGGGACCGCCGGACAGGCAGCTTGGATCAGCGGCACCAGTTCGCGATCGGGAACGGCCGGCACATCGGGAAAGAAATGATGCAAAAAGACCGTGCGCACATTGGTCTCCAAATACACGCCCGGAAGATCAAACGCAAACGAACGGATACCCTGCGCCGTTGCCGGGCCAATACCAGGCAGAGCGACCAAGTCACGCGTCTCACGCGGAAACTCCCCGTCCCAGTCCTCTACAACGCGCTGAGCGGCCCCGTGAAGCGCCAGAGCGCGTCGGTTGTAGCCCATGCCCTGCCAAGCGTCCAAAACATCGGAAGGCGCGGCCTGGGCAAGCGCCTGCACAGTCGGAAAACGATCGAGCCACACCGGCATGCGCGCCTCCACACGCGGCACCTGTGTTTGCTGCAGCATGACCTCAGAAAGCCAAATGATGTACGGATCGCGTGTGCGGCGCCACGGAAGGTCGCGATAACGCAGGACCCCTTCCGAACGAATCATCGAACGAAAGGGGTCCTGAATCATGGCTATGCTCCTTATGCGGCGCTATTCCTCCCGGTAAGCGCACGCGCAGGTGGCGTACTCGGGAAACGCTTCGCGGTTGGCGAACTTGGGATCGACGGCCGGGAACTGGCGGTGAGCGACGATGTCGCCGAGCGAAACGGAATCGAGGTAGTCGCGCATCAACGCCTGAGCTCCGGCCCACAGGGGATGATAGCAGCACGCGCCCATGCGCGCACAGTCACCATCGGGCGCGGTGCAATCGTTCATAACCATAGGACCCTGAACGGCCTCGACGACCTGGCGGATAGTGACGTCGTCCGGACTGACCTTAAGACGCATGCCACCGTGGACGCCACGCAGGCTCTCCACAATACCGGCCTGGACCAAACCGTGCTGAATCGAGCGGGCAAACGAATACGGGACATTGACCTCTTCGGCAGCGGTGCGAACAGAAAGCAAACACTCCGGATCCTCAGCAAGCATCGCCAGCATTCGAAGGGCGTAATCAGTCTTCCTCGATATGTCCATTTTTCCCCTTTCAAGGAATACGAACAGCTCGAACGAGCTCCGGGGCCAAGCTTGTGTCGAGACGCTAAATGACCGCCAGGACATCCAAATGGTAAATCGGATATCCACTGAGTGCCGCGCTTGGAGCGAAATGCATCAGATGCGGCGCACAGTGCAATTTAGTATAACCTAACCCCCTGTCTCGTAGAACAGGTGTTGCGCAACAAAGCTGTTGTTCAGACAGATATACTTATTAGATTTTACTTGCGTTCCCGAAGGCGCGGGGATTCTGGGCGAAGATGCACCAGGGCGATCGTTCTATCGAAACAAAGTGCATCAAACGCAAAAAGCCACGTCCGAAGACGTGGCTTTAATTGCGTTGGCGGGAAGTACGGGGCTCGAACCCGCGACCTCCGACGTGACAGGCCGGCGCTCTAACCAAACTGAGCTAACTCCCCAGGCAGACGTTCGCGTTTGTTTCCGCTCGCGTGCGCTGCGGGGATTAGTATACACAGAAGTCTGTCCGGCGCGCAACAACTTTTTTGAAAAAATTTTTCGGGGCCATCCGGGAGGGTCTCCGGGGCTGAGGGCGGGGGTTAAGTTTGCTGCTCTACAGTCCTGCGCAAGACGGAAAGCACATTAAGTGCTTTCCTTTGCGTGCGGAACTCGCGACAAACTTAACCCCCGCCCTCAGCCCCGGAGACCCTCCCTGCCGTCACATTGTTCAATCAGTTTTGCGGGCGTGCACCGCTGCGCGGCTAGCCCGCATGCTCCTCGGCGGGGTTGGTCTGATGGATCTTGTTGAACTTCCGCCTTTGGCTCAAATGGAAACGGGGGACGCATCTGCATCCCCCGTTTTTGTTGCGGTTAGTCTAGGTCAATAAACTTGGTGCTTAGGATCTTGCCGTCTTTGACGAGCATTCTGGCCATGGTGGGGCCTCGGGTGCCTCTGGGGTAGCTGGCGCTGCCCGGGTTGAGGACTAGGCAGCGGCCCACTTGGGCTTCTTTGGTTACGTGGGTGTGGCCGTTGATGGCTACGTCTACGGATCCCACCGGAAGGTCTTCGCGGTAGTGGGCTACGGCGAATTTAAGGCCTTCGTAGGTAAAGAGCGCAAGACGGTCTACATCGGGGCCGTAGTCGCGGTAGTAATCGTTGTTGCCCAGTACGGCCCGCACGGGGGCGATGGTGCATAGGTGCTCGTAGTCCATCTCTGACGTAAGGTCGCCGGCGTGGATAATCAGATCCGCGCCCTCAAGCTCGTCCAGGAGCGCAGGCGACAAATAGCCGTGGGTGTCCGAGATGATGTCGATGCGCTTGGCGCTTGCGCTGTTCATGGGATCCCTTCCGCAAAAAAAACGATTCGGCAGATACATACAAAAAAGCCCCACGGCTCCGCAGACGATGGATCTACAGAGCTGCGGGGCCAGCGTGCTAGAGACTCAGAGCCTTCTTGAGCGGCACGACGCGGCGGCGCGAAACCGGCACGCGTTCGTCGACGCCCGTAATGCCCAGCTGGATGGCGCCCGAGGGCACCGTCTCGACGTCCGTAACGCACGCCAAGTTGACGATATAACGGCGGTGAACACGGAAGAAGCCAAAGTCGCAGAGCTTGGCCTCAAACTGCGCCAGCGAGGTCGTCGACAAAAAGCGATCATCGACGGTATAGATGCAGGAGTAATCGTCCTTGGCCATGATAAAGCGAATGTCGTCCACGGGAATGAGCACCTTGCGGCCGCCCTTTTCCACCGGGATACGCTCGATGGTCACCTTGCTGTCCGTTACCGGCTTGGCGCGTTGCATGACCTTCTCGATCGCGCGATCCAAGCGAGCTTCTTCGACCGGCTTCATCAGATAATCGACGGCATCCACGTCGAATGCCTCGACCGCATGGTCACTATACGCAGTCACAAACACGATCGCCGGCGGATTTTTGAGCTTATGCAGCGCCTCGGCAAGTTGCAGGCCCGAGGCACCGGGCATCGAGATATCGAGAAACACGACATCCACGCGACTTTCCATAAGCATCTCGATGGCGGAGCGGACGCTCGACGCCTCCGTGATCGTGCCGATCTTGCCCGTTTGCTCGAGCAGGAAGCGAAGCTCCGAGCGAGCCGGCGCCTCATCATCCACAATCATCGCACGCAGCATAGGGATAAAACCTTTCGTCAACTAACTACGCCGGGCATCCGTCGCATGACGTTGAGCCCGTAGCCTTTTATTTTACTCTTGAATGTCAAAGATGCTCTCTGACAAATCAAGATGAAGGAGCACTTTGGTGCCCTTGCCCGGCGCCGATTCGACACGCGTATAGGAGTGCGGCCCATAAAAGCGATGGATGCGCTCCGAAATATTGTGCATGGCCACACCGGCGCCGCCACCCTGGGGAGAGCTGGCGTCGGGACGGGCAGAGCGCTCGTCAAACAGTCTGGCGGCGGTACCCTCATCCATGCCCACGCCATCATCGGCCACGGCAATCAAGATTGCATCCTCGCCGTCTTGGTGAACGGTCACGTCGATCCTCAGGGCGTCGTCATCGCCCATACCATGACGCACAGCGTTCTCGACAATCGGCTGGATCACGAACGCCGGCACCAGCGTATCTTCCACATCCTCGGACACATCGAACGTCGCAAGCACGCGGTCCTCGCCAAAGCGGGCCTTCTCAAAGGTAAGGTAGCGCTTGGTCTGTGCGACCTCGCGCGAGACCGGAATAAGCGATCCCGAGTTGTCGAGCGTGGCGCGATAGAACGATGAGAACTCACGAAGCAGTTCGCGGGCCCTCAGCGGGTCGGTGCGCGTAAACGATGCAATGGTGTTCAGCGTGTTGAACAGGAAGTGCGGGTTAATCTGCGCCTGCAGCGCACGCACCTCGGCGCGCGCTGTGAGTTCCTTTTGCACCTCGAGCTCGTGGATGGCGAGCTGCGTGGACAAAATCTCGGCAAAGCCCGAGGCAAGCGCGTACTGGGTACGGTCGACGGCGCGCGGGGTCTTGTAGTAGAACTTGAGCGTGCCGACGGTACGATCGCCCACCTTGATGGGGGCGATAATGCCGGCGGGGACTTGGTTGTGCGAGCCGTCCGAGCCCACGACATCCACCATACGGTTGAACGATTGCACGATGCCATGTTCGATAACGTAGCGTGTGGCAAGCGTGTGGATGGGAGAATCTGGCAGTAGCTTTTCCT
>CABUTL010000066.1 GCA_902494375.1 uncultured Collinsella sp. | reverse complement strand
CGAACGCGGTAGAATACTTTGGCATGGGAGCCTCCCAACCTCGTTGCGGCGCGGCTGCGCCTATGGCACTTCAACATCATTGTCGCAGCCCCGACCCGCGGTCACGAGCGGGGGCTCCTGTCGTTTCCGTGCCCTCGGATTGGGTCATAGTGTCTGACGCATGCTCAACCTGCGGCGCAATTCAATCCCAAGCAAAAAGGCCGAAGCACCAACGGAGCTTCGGCCTTTGTTTTGTCTGCAGCTTACAAGCGCAGTTTATCGATTCTCAATTGACCCGATGTTTTTGAGCTCGATGGAGATGAGGCCGTTGGGCTCGTTGACGAACTCGATGTATTCGGAGTTCGAACCCATCTCGGCCGGGAAGCTGATTTCGATACCCGTGTCGGTACGGATCTTGTGATTGCGCACAGCTGCGCGCTCGACCTGTTTGCGCTCCACGGGCACGCGCTCGGGCACCTTCTCCTCGGTCAGTGCCGCGCGCACGCTCTCCTTGATAACCGGTTCGTTCTCAAAGACCTCGTCGACGATATCCCAAGGCGGCAGCTCCTCGTCATCCTCGACCTTCTCGGCAACGGCAGCCTTAACCTTGGCGAGCGCTACAGCCGTGTTGGCACCGTGCTCCTCGGCGACTTCCTCGACCACACGCGTCACGGTGTCGATGACCTCCTTGCCCGATACGCCCGTGTCGCACTGCAGCAGGCCATCGGGGATAAGCATACGGTCCTCGCCGGCAATCTTGCGCTTCTTGTCCACGTAGCCGATCTCCATGGTACTCGCGCGCACGATGGCATAGCTCGGCACCTTTTGCGAGGGGTTTGGCAGAATGGCGTAGTGGCGCGCGATGTCGTTGCGCACCTCCCCCTCCTCGCGGCCCACTTCGTGCATAAAAGCCTGCTTGGAGCCCAGCAGCATCACGGCAAACCAGCGGGCATCCTCATCGTCGTCAAAATCGGCCACGAGCACGTCGGTGGACTCGGCTTTCTCGGCTTTGGTGAGCTCGGAGGAAATAAACTCCGCAATCTGCTGCGACAGGTCCACGAACTCGCGCTCGCCAAAGAAATAGCCCTTGAGCTCGCCACCAAACGCAGAGCTCTCGGCAAACGTGGCGCGTTTGTTGTCGGCCGAGGTGCGTGCGCGGCGCAGATGCGTGGTCACGAAGTTGCGCACGGTACGACTCTCGATATCGAGCTCGCGCTGGCTCATGACGTTGACGGCAGAGTCAAAGTCCAGGATATGCAGAATCGCGTGATTGATTTTCATATACGGCATTCCGTTCTAGATCGATTTCGGCACGAACCAGTATAGCGGTCGAGCCCGCCCCAGGCGCATCGAAGATTGGTGCATCGGGGACAGGTTGCTTTGCACCAATGGCTAGCGCAGGAGCTCGGACTGCCAAGCCTCGAGCTGTTCTGCCAAACTCTTGCCGGCAGCGGGCATGTCGATCTGGGGTCGTTTGGGCAGCAGTGCGCATTTAAGGATTGCCGCGATGGTCTGCGAGACAAAGCGTCGCGTATCCTTGTCAAAGCCTTGCGCAGCCTGGAGCATCACGGGCAGGCTCTCGCGCAGATTCCCAGCGATATCCGCAAACCGCTCAGCACCCGTAGCCTCAAACACGGAGAACAACGCATCTACAAAACGCTCGCGCTCGCTAGGCGACACCGCAAGCAGCATCTCGCGAATGGAGCCATCAACGTATCGAGCACCGGCGGACAGGCGCTCACAGTACACGAAGTCGCGACCATCAACCACCCAGCTAAAGGGATTATGCTGAAGCAGGCTGAACTCGGTGCTCTCAACGATGGCATAGTCCTCCTGTGTCTCGAACATCATGCCAAAGATCGACGACCGAGGTAGCGTCTTGTCGATTCGACCGGATAGATCGGCGAAGGCGTTGCCGCTCAGAAACTCCTCGACGAAGCCCGGACCATCATGGGAATACGCCCGTTCGATTCGCTCACGGGCGACATCGGGGCACATCGCCGCACCGTACACCGCAAGGTTTCCACCCTTGGAATGACCTCCGCACAAAAGCGGCCCGTCAATCGCATCCGCCGCCTCGTCTACATAACGCGCCGCGGATTCCTGGGCCGGCACAGGACACCGGAACGCCATGTTAAAGTCCTCTTTCCAGCCCACAATCGTGCTGTCGGTCCCCCGGAAGGCAAGATAGCTAAACCCCGCCGGAAATCGGAACGTCATGGCCGCAAACTGCTCCGTTGTCTCGGCATCACTCACGCTACGATAGCCGCAAACACGAACGCCACGGTAGCGAGGGCTTGCTGCCACAGCCTCCAACAGGGCACGGCTCCCCTCCGGATCCCACAGGTCGCCAATCATGTCTTGGTAGCACTCGGCGCGCAGCAGCTCGCGTACGTCTAGGCCCTGCCAGTTCGTCAGCCCCGCCATATCACCCGGCAAACGCAAATAGGACAACCACGCAAAGACCAGGCTATCCACCGCGCAGAACGGCCGTTCCTCAAACGGATCAAACGCCGTCTGGGCATAGGTCAAAAAATTAGGCGAATCCGACATGGCCCTCCCATCAACTATGGTGCATTGGGGTGGTGCAAAGTAACCTGACCCCCTCGCACCAAAAAGACGCCCGGACCGTGTGGCCCGGACGCCTTTCATTGTAGCCTGTTGCCCAAACGAGCCGAATTTAGCAGGAGAAGTCGACGCTGTCGATGATGTCCTTGAGGGCCTTGGCGGAGGCGGTGAGCTCATGCTGCTCGTCATCGTTCAGCGGCACGGGGACGCGGCAGACGACGCCGTCGCGGCCAACGACCGTCGGCATGGAGATAGCCAGATCGGACAGGCCATACTCGCCCACCATGAGCGAGGAAACGGGCAGAACGGTCTGCTCATCGCGCATGACAGCGGTGCAGATGCGCTTGACGGCCATGGCGACGCCGTAGTAGGTGGCGTGCTTCTTCTCGATGATGGTGTAGGCGGAGTTCTTGACGTCCTCGGCGATACGCTTCTCGGCAGCCTCGTGCTCCAGATGACCGTGAAGCTCGCAGAAGGTGTTCAGCGGAACGCCAGCAACCTGAGCGCTGGACCAAGCGACAAACTCGGAGTCGCCGTGCTCGCCCATGACATAGGCCTGGACATCGCGCGGGTCAACCTCGACGTGGGCACCAAGCATCTGCTGCAGACGGCCAGTGTCGAGCACGGTGCCGGAGCCGATGACATGGCCCTCGGGCAGGCCGGACATCTTGATGGCAGCATAGGTCAGAACATCAACCGGGTTGGAGACGATTAGCAGAATGCCGTCGAAGCCGGACTTCTTAATCTCGGGGATAATGGACTTAAAGATGTTAACGTTCTTGTTGACCAGGTCCAGGCGGGTCTCACCGGGCTTCTGGGCAGCGCCAGCGGTGACGACGATCATGGCGGCGTCGGCGACATCGGAATAATCGCCGGCGTAGATCTTCATCGGCTCGGCAAACGTCATGCCGTGCGCGATATCCAGAGCCTCACCCTCGGCGCGGTTCTTGTCCACGTCGATGAGGACCATCTCGGAGAACAGACCGCTCTGCATCAGAGCGAACGCCGAAGACGAACCGACGAAGCCGCAGCCGACAATAGCGACCTTCTTCTCGTTAACCATTAGAAACTCCCATCTCTCTCCACAAACAAGCCGCCCGGGAACGACCCGAGCGGCTTGCCGTAATCCCAATACATCCAATCGGGACTTTGATTATGCTCCTATTCGCAGCCAAAAATCGACCGTTTACCGAAATTGTTTGCAGAATTCGTAAAATAACTGCACGAAATCGGTTTCGAGCTATTGACGAGTCGAAATAGGTTTCTAATACAGGCCCGCCTCGCGAATGGCCTCGACAGCCAAAGCGATCTGATCGGGCGGCAGGACCAGCGCCATGCGCACGTGCCCCTCGCCCGAAGGGCCAAAGCTCGCGCCCGGCGTCACCACAACGCCGGCCTTCTCCATGAGCTCCTCGCAAAACGCCATGGAATCGGTGCGACCACCGGGAAGCTTGGCCCACACAAACATAGAGCCATGCGCGTTGGGACGCTCCCAGCCCAGGCCCTCAAGACCGTCGCACAGGGCATCGCGGCGTTCCTGGTACTTCAGACGCTGCGCCTCGACCTCATCGCGCGGACCGTTCAGGCACGCGATGGCGGCCTTCTGAATCGGGAAGAACATACCAAAGTCGATCTGGCCGCGCAGCTTGGCAAAGGCAGAGACCACATCCTCGCGACCGACCAAAAAGCCGATGCGGGCACCGGTGACGTTAAACGACTTGGAGAGCGAGAAGAACTCAACGCCCACCTCGAGCGCGCCGGGATACTGCAAGAAGCTGCCGCCGGGCTCGCCGTCAAACACGATGTCGGAGTACGCGTTATCATGGACGATCAACAGATCATGCTCGCGGGCAAAGGCGATAATCTCCTCGTAGACCTCGGGCGTGCCCACCGAGCCGACCGGGTTCGCGGGCAGCGACACGATCATGTACTTGGCACGATCGGCAACCTCGGGATCGATACCCGCCACATAGGGCAGGTAATTGTGCTCGGCAACCAGCGGATAGTATTCGAGCTTGGCATCGGCGATCTTGGCACCCGCCTCAAAGACCGGGTAGCACGGATCGGGAACCAAAATGGTGTCACCCGGATCGAGCAGGGCAAGGCCCAAATGGCCCACTCCCTCCTGCGTGCCGTTGCACGACTGCACCATAGACGGCGTAATGCCCGAAACGCCAAAGCGACGCTCATAGTAATCGCACACGGCCTGCTTGAGTTCGGGCAGGTCGCGCAGGGCATACTTCCACATCTCGGGATCTTGGGCTGCCTGCGTGAGCGCCTCGACCACATGGTCGTACGGCTTAAAGTCGGGCGTGCCCACGCTCATGTTGTAAATGGTCTTGCCCTGAGCCTTCAGCGCGAGAAGCTTGTTGTTGAGCGAGGCGAAGACCTCCGCGCCAAAGCGGTCGAGACGCTGCGATGCCTGCATGGTGCCACCTTTCGATATAAAAAACGCGGCGCTCCGACAAGAGCGCCGCGCGATACGGGCCATCAGATTGCAAAAGTGTAACGCTTGCAACCCCCGTATTGGTTCAATTTAGCCAACCTTAGTCAACTGGATTGAGCGCGTCGATCTGCGCAAGCCACAGACGCGAGCTAGCGTCACTCGGCATACGCCAATCGCCGCGCGGGCTGAGCGTCACCGAACCCACCTTGGGACCATCGGGCAGGCAGCTGCGCTTAAACTGCTGGGCAAAGAAGCGACGGTAGGACGTACGTAGCCACGTGTGGACGGTCTTGGCGTCGTAGACGCCCTCGAAGCTCTTGAGCGCCATGCGGTAGATCTTGCCCGGCTCAAAGCCAAAACGCAGCAGGTAGTAGAGGAAGTAGTCGTGCAGCTCATACGGGCCCACCAAATCCTCGGTCTTCTGCGCAATCTCGCCGTCGCCCGTGGGCGGCAGAAGCTCGGGGGACACCGGCGTATCGAGGATGTCGAGCAGCGTCTCGGCAATACGCCCGCCAAACACATCGGCCGCATAGCGCACCAGATGGCGCACAAGCGTCTTAGGCACGCTCGCGTTGACGGCGTACATGCTCATGTGGTCGCCGTTATAGGTAGCCCAGCCGAGCGCCAGCTCCGACAGGTCGCCCGTGCCGATGACAAAACCGCCAGCCTGGTTGGCCAGATCCATCAGAATCTGCGTACGCTCGCGCGCCTGGCTGTTCTCGTAGGTCACGTCCTGCACGGCCGGATCATGCTCGATATCCTTAAAGTGCTGTTCCACGGCAGCATGGATTGAGACCTCGCGGAAGCTCACACCCAAGTCACGAGCGAGCGACTCGGCATTGGACTTAGTGCGGTGCGTCGTGCCAAAGCCGGGCATGGAGACCGCCGTGATACCCGTGCGCGACAGCCCCAGTGCATCGAAGGCACGCACGGTCACAAGCAGCGCTAGCGTGGAGTCCAAGCCGCCCGAAAGGCCGATGACCGCAGCCTTGGTACCTGTGTGGGCGAGGCGGGTCTTGAGGCCCGCAGTCTGCAGACCGAGGATCGTCTCGCAGCGCTCGGCCAAGTCGCCGTGGTCGGCCGGCACAAAGGGCGCGCGCGGGAAAACGCGGTCGATATCGCAGGCATCGCGCAGGACAGGTTCTTCGGCCAGCACGCCCTCAAACGAAAACTCAACGGCCGTGGCCTCCGGCGCATCGTCGGTGCGCGTCCACGTCGTCGAGCGACGGCGCTCGGCAACCAGGCGGTCAAGGTCAACGTCGGCGATGGCCATATCGCAGGTAAGCAGTTTGGTCGCGGCGAGCTTGGAGCCGTTTTCGTAGACGAGGTTCTCGCCCGCAAAGACCATGTCGGTCGTGGACTCGCCCTCGCTCGCGTCCGCGTAGGCATAGGCGCAGTACAGGCGCGCGCTCTGGTTGGAGATTAGGCTGCGGCGGTAATCCGCCTTACCGATAATCTCGTCCGAAGCCGACGGATTGAGGATCACCGTCGCACCGGCAAGCGCCATCTCGGTCGAAGGGGGCGCCGGCACCCACAGGTCCTCGCAGACCTCAACGCCCAGCACCATATCCTCGGCACCTTCATCACAGCAGCGGTAGACAAGCCCCGAACCCAGCGGAACCGGACCCTGACCGGCAAACTCGACCCACACGGGATCTGCAGGCGCCGGAGCAAACCAGCGGCGCTCGTAGAACTCGCCATAGTTGGGCAGATGCTTCTTGGCCGTCAGGCCCAAAAGCTCGCCCGCGCAGCACACGGCGGCGCAGTTGTAGATATTCTCGGCAACCGCAACGGGAAGACCGACGGTAAAGACAATCGACAGCTCACGAGTCTCATCGAGGATATGCACCAGAGCAGCCTCGCAGGCATGCAGCAGCGTGCGGTTATGGAGCAGGTCGGCCGCGGTATAGCCGCACAAGCTGAGCTCGGGCAGCACCAGCGCGCGAACGCCGCGCTCGGCAGCCTCGCGAACAGCCGCCAATGCAGCCTCGACATTGTCCTCGACATCGGCAACGCGAATCTGCGGCGACGCCGCCGCCACACGCAAAAAGCCATCGTTCTTATTAGCCGAAACGCAGCATTGCCTTG